>JAZSPE010000160.1:0-2393 GCA_045537265.1 Clostridia bacterium
AATATCAGTAAACAATATGGATTTGATATTGACCCTGAAAAGAAAATATATACAATGTCTGTTTCTGAAAAGCAGACCGTTGAAATATTAAAGGTACTTTACCGAGGCGCAGATATTCTTATTCTTGATGAACCAACTGCGGTTTTAACTCCTCAGGAGACCGAAAAGCTTTTCGCGGTTTTGAGAAAAATGAGAGATGCAGGGAAAGCTATCATTATTATAACCCATAAATTAAATGAGGTTATGGCCCTTTCTGACCGAGTTGCAGTGCTCAGAAAAGGCGAATATATAGGAACAATCGAAACAAAAAAGACGACTGAAACTGAGCTCACCGAAATGATGGTAGGTAAGAAAGTAAGCCTTAATATAGAACGAAAAGAAGCGAAAGAAACACAAGATAGACTTGTTGTTAAAGATATAGAATGTCTTAGCCGTGAAGGCGTCAAACTTTTAGAAAATGTTTCATTTACTGCAAAAGCAGGCGAAATTTTAGGTATTGCAGGCATCGCAGGAAGCGGACAGAGAGAGCTTCTTGAAGCAATCGCTGGTCTTCAACATACTGAGGGTGGAGAGATTTTATATCATAACCCAAAGACCGGAGAAACTGAAAATCTTCGAGATAAAACCCCTGTTCAGATTCGTCAGATGGGCGTAAGATTATCCTTTGTTCCTGAGGACAGACTCGGCATGGGTCTTGTAGGGAATATGGATATTGTTGATAATATGATGCTCAGAAGCTATAAAAAAGGAAAGAGTGTTTTCCTTGAAAGAAAGGCTCCTAAGGATTTAGCTGAAAGAATTATTGACCAGCTTGAAGTTGTTACTCCTGATGCAAACACTCCTGTAAGAAAACTCTCAGGCGGAAATGTTCAGAAAGTTTTGGTAGGAAGAGAAATTTCTTCTGCCCCAACTGTTTTAATGGTTGCTTATCCTGTAAGAGGACTTGACATTAACTCATCATACACCATATATAATCTCTTAAACGAGCAGAAAGAAAAAGGTGTTGCGGTTATTTATGTTGGGGAAGATCTTGATGTTCTTTTGGAACTATGCGACAGAATTTTGGTTCTTTGCGCAGGTCAGATAAGCGGTATAGTTGATGCAAGGTCTACAACAAAAGAAGAGGTTGGCCTTTTAATGACAAGGTTAAAGGAGGAACAGGTGAATGAGTAATGCGATTAAACATCATGAAAATCCCATTCAGATTGCAAAACGCGACGATATGCCTATGCTCAAATCCTGGGGTGTAAGAGCTATCGGTATTGTTCTTGCTCTTGTTGTATGTTCCGTTGTTATCCTTCTTTTAACTGGATACAATCCTTTACAGGTTTATAAGGCAATGTTTATTGGTTCCTTTGGCTCGCCGAGAAAAGTATGGTATTTATTGCATAATCTTTCTATGCTTCTTGCTATTTCTCTCGCAGTTACACCGGCATTCAAGATGAAGTTCTGGAACATCGGCGCAGAAGGACAGACACTAGTTGGTGGTTTGGCAGCAGCTGCAATGATGATATATTTTGGAAACATTCTTCCTGGGTTAGTTTTAATCCCGCTTATGATTATCGTATGTATGATTGCAGGTATGATATGGGGTATTATTCCGGCCTATTTTAAGGCGAAGTTTAATACAAACGAAACACTTTTTACCCTTATGATGAACTATGTTGCTATGCAGCTCATTTCGTTCTTCATCGTATTTTGGGAGAATCCAAAAGATTCAAACCATATAGGGATTATAAACAGTAATTCAATGGGTGGATGGCTTCCGTCTTTATTCGGGCAGAAATATTTGCTTAACATCATAATCGTTGCTGTTATCACAATTGGAATGTATATCTATCTTAAATACAGTAAACATGGTTACGAAATTTCCGTTGTGGGCGAGAGTGAAAACACAGCACGATATATCGGTATCAATGTTAAGAAGGTAATACTTCGAACAATGGCATTATCCGGTGCACTTTGCGGTGTTGCAGGTTTCTTGCTTGTTGCGGGAACACATCATACTGTTGACACAAACACAGCAGGCGGTCTTGGTTTTACAGCCATAATGGTTTCCTGGCTTGCAAAGTTTAACCCGATTGTTATGATTTTAGTTTCTTTCCTGATTGCTTTCTTAGAAAGAGGAGCAGGAGAAATTGCAACTGCTTGTGGTTTAAATCAGAGTATTGCAGAAATCCTAACAGGTATAATTATTTTCTTTATTATCGGTAGTGAATTCTTTGTTCAATATAAAGTTAATTTCCGTAAGAAACATAAGGAGGTGGCGTAATGTTTGCTAAAATTATCAACAGCGCTGTTGTTCAGGGCATTCCGCTTCTCTTTGGTTCAACAGGTGAAATTATAACTGAAAAATCAGGCAACCTTAACCTTGGTATTCCGGGTATTATGTA
>JAZSPE010000028.1:0-2907 GCA_045537265.1 Clostridia bacterium
CCTATAAGCAGTACAGGGCATCTTATCCTTTTAAATCAGTTTCTTAATCTAAGCCTTAGCGATGATTTCCTTAATATGTTTAAGGTAGTTATCCAGTTTGGCTCAATCCTTGCGGTTGTTGTTCTTTATTTTAATAAGCTCAACCCCATCTCTCCAAAGAAAACCGCAATAGAGAAAAGGGATACTTTGAATCTTTGGTTAAAGGTCATTGTCGGGGTTATCCCGGCGGCGATTATCGGATTTTTGTTTGAGGACATAATTGACGGTTATCTTTCAACCCCTTATGTTATAGCCCTCGCTCTTATTCTCTACGGCGTTGCATTTATTATTATAGAAAACAAAAACAAGGCTCCGAAAATAGAAAGCCTTGATAATCTTACATATAAAACAGCATTTTTAATCGGCTGTTTCCAGGTTTTAGCTTTAATCCCTGGAACATCCCGCTCAGGCTCAACAATCCTTGGCGCCGTTTTAATCGGGGCAAGTCGCGGAATCGCATCTGAATTTTCATTCTTCCTTGCAATTCCCGTTATGCTTGGGGCAAGCGCTCTTAAAATTTTAGGCTTTGGCCTCGCTCTTAATGCTACCGAATGGGCAGTCCTTTTAACAGGAACAATTGTTTCCTTCTTAGTTTCAATTTTTGCAATCAAGTTCTTAATGAACTATATAAGAAATCACGACTTCAAAGCCTTTGGCTATTACAGAATTATTCTCGGCATAATTGTTTTATTATATTTTGCGATTAAGTAAAGAGGGACTAATATGGCTAACCAAAAACGAAAAATTTCAAAAAAAGCACAACCGAAAAAAACTCCCAAAAGAGTTTATAAAAACGAGATAAAGGGCGTTATCTTTATCGCCGTGGGTCTTTTTATAGGCCTGACTTTTCTCTTTGACACATTGGGACTTGTGGGCGAATTCCTCCGCACCTTTTTAAGCGGATTTTTAGGAAACGCCGCCGCTATATCATCCTTATTCATAATCTGGATAGGAATAAATCTCATTATTGATAAAAGAGAAAAATCTCAGAGCTATAAGCTTTGGCTTTTCATAGCCTTAACCCTTTTCACTGCGGTTATATGCGCCTTAATTGACGACCAGACAACAGTTTCAAACTTTGATGTTTCAAAGCTTTTCCGAAATGGTAATGACGGAATCGGCGGTGGTATTTTAGGCGGAGGAATCTGCGTTCTTCTTTGCAGTCTTATCGGGAAAATCGGTCTTTGGATTTTCTCTGTTGCAGGGCTATTAGTCCTCTCCCTCCTTTTGACAGGGGTATCCTTAGGAAAGCTTTGCCGCACAATCGGGCACTTTGTTTCTAAGAAATCCAAAGAGGCTTCAAGACTTGCAAAAGAGCATCACGAAAGAAGAAAGCTTGAAAAAGAAATAGAAAAAACTCAGCGCGAGGCTGAAAGAGAAGCGGAAAAAGAAAAGGACAACCTTGTTCCTCTTCCTCAGAATATATATGTTTCAGACGAGGATTTAGTCAGAAAAACACAGGAAGAGCCTTCCTCTCCTTTTGTTTTAACAGAGGACAAGTTCCCACAGCTTGTTGAATACAGCGAGGAGGACGAATCAAGCACTGAGGCTCCGATTATTATAGGGGATGTTAAAGTGGGAGTTATGACTCCTCTCCCTGATGAAAACGGAAACTTCAAAGAAGATAACGGCGAGTTTGAACCGCCTACTCTTGAAAGTATGCAGGAAAGACTTGACAGCGCAACTCAGGAGGCCATTGACCAAGGAGTTCCTCTTGACCGTGCAGTTGAGGCAGGGCAGAGACTTCAAAAGGGCGAAATTCTTGAAGCCGCTCAGCAGATTGACAATATGGCCAAGGCTATGGAGGAAGCAAAATTTATAAACTATAAAATGCCTCCTTTATCCCTTTTGGAAAACAGTTCTCCTAAGGGGCAGAACAGAAGTGCCATCAAAACCGAGCTTGAAGAAAAGGCGAACAGACTCCTTGAAACTCTTGCAAGCTTCCATATTGATGCAAAGATTTTAAATATTACTCAGGGTCCGTCGGTTACTCGCTTTGAGCTCCAACCGGGACTTGGAGTCAGGGTTTCAAAGATAACCAATCTTGCAAACGACATCGCTTTAAGTCTTGCGGCAACAGGAGTTCGAATTGAGGCTCCTATTCCGGGGAAAAGCGCAATCGGTATTGAAATTCCAAACGAAAATCCTGCCGCTGTACATATAAGAGAAGTTTTAGATACGGATACCTTTAAAAACTTCAAGTCAAAAACCGCTTTCGCTTTGGGTAAAGATATCAGCGGTGCAACAGTTGTGGCAGACATTTCTCAGTTCCCTCATGTTTTAATCGCAGGTGCAACAGGCTCCGGTAAGAGCGTCTGCATCAACTCCCTCATTACAAGTATTTTATACAAGGCTCGTCCTGACGAGGTTAAGCTTATTATGATTGACCCGAAAATGGTTGAGCTTGGCTCTTATAACGGAATTCCTCATCTTTTAATCCCGGTTGTTACTAATCCAAAACACGCAGCGGGAGCACTCAACTGGGCAGTGGCAGAGATGAAGCGCCGTTATACCGAATTTAAAAACACCTCTGTTCGAAACATAGGCGGTTATAACAAGCTTATGGAAGAAAACAAAACTCCTGAAAGAAAGCTTCCTGAAATCGTTATAATTATTGACGAGCTTGCAGACCTTATGGTTGCCGCAAGAAGTGAGGTTGAAACATCAATCAATTCCCTCGCCGCTCTTGCCCGTGCCGCAGGAATGTATCTTGTTATCGCAACTCAGAGACCTTCCGTTGATGTTATCACGGGTATCATCAAAGCCAATATTCCGAGCAGAATTGCTCTTTCTGTTTCGTCGCAGGTTGACTCAAGAACAATTCTTGATGCCGTAGGAGCTGAAAAGCTTCTCGGCAACGGCGATATG
>JAZSPE010000068.1:0-1764 GCA_045537265.1 Clostridia bacterium
GGTGGATTTTTTGTTTAATATAAAAACCGCTCAAAAGAGCGGTTTTTGTGTTTAATTTTTTTCAATTTCGTCAACTGATTTTGAAACATTGTGAGAAATTGGCTCCCACTCAACATGCTTAAATAGCGCCACAATTGAAATAGGAACATATGTCATCATAAAAATTGGGAAAGTGAATGCGGAAATTATTTTTCCCTTTGTTGAGCAAATAATTTTCTTCCATTCAGTAATAATAGTTATTAATCCGATTACGAAAAGCATAAAATAAGGAATCGCAATGGCTCCTGCCATACTCTTTAAAGCAAGAATCAGATAGGTCGGATTCTTGGAAATGAGAGAAAGAACTAAAAATGCAAGGTTTCCCAAAACTCCGATAAGGGATAAAATGTAAGCAAGACCTACTGTGACAAGCATATCAAAACAAGCAAAGCTCTTTGTGAAACTTCCTAAAAGAAGTTTGCCGTTATATTTTCTGGCCACCTGTAAGAACCCTTTCGCCCAGCGCATACGCTGTTTCCAGGACTGCTTAAATGTGGTGGGCTGTTCGTCATAGAGAACAGCGTCGTAACAATATGCAATGCTCTCGCCTTGAAGAATGCTGTGAACTGTGAATTCAATATCTTCGGTGAGGAAGAAGAACTTCCAGCCACCACTATTGAGAAGAACATCCTTGTGAACTAAAAATCCTGTTCCTCCAATGGCACAACTTGTGTTGCAAAGCATTCGGGAATTGTTAAGGAATTTGGACTCTCTGATAAACCAAAGGGAGTATCCTGAGGAAATCCAGTTCTCTCCATAGTTCTTGGAATTTCTGTAACCGGTAACAATTCTGTGTCCGTTGGAGAAGACCTTGTTCATTTCCTTTATGTAGTTCTTGTTCAAAACATTGTCAGCATCGAAAACGAAAAATCCGTCGTAAGGACAGTTGGGTTTGTCATAGCCGATTTTTTCAAGAAGAAAATCAAGAGCATATCCCTTGCCGACTAAAATGTTGTTATCTCTTTTAAAAACCTTTGCACCTGCTTTTCTTGCGACAGTGGCAGTTTTGTCGGTGCAGTTATCTGCAACAACAAAAATGTCTATAAGCTCGGCGGGATAGGTCTGTTTCTTAATGCTCTCAATGAGTTGAGCGATAACCGCCTCTTCGTTTCTTGCCGAAATCAGAACAGCGTATCTATTCTTCTTCTTGGTTCTATACTTTTTGTGTTTCTTAATAAAAGGAACAAAAATGAATAAAATTTGATAAAGATAAAAGATAGTAAAAATCAGACCGACAAATGAATTAACATTTGAAACGCTGAGTAATAAATCTCTAATAATCATAATATAGCACTTCTTTCAAAGAATTTACTTACCATAAAAATTATATCATAAAAGAGCAAAAAGTCAATTAGTTACAAAGAAATACCTAATTTTTTCGGAATAAAGAGGAAAGGGCGAAAGAAAAGATAATGCACGCAATAAAAAATAGCATAAATTAACTATTTGTTAATAAAATATGAACAAATTGTAAATAACATTACAAAAAAGACTATTATTATATATAAAATAAGGAAGGAAAAGAAAAGTTGAAAAAATTTTCTAAAAGGGGTTGACAAAGGAAATAATATATGATAAGATAGTAAAGCTGTCGCCGTGAGGGGACGGGAAGTATGTCGAAAAAACTGCCCAAAAAAGTTTGGAAAAAGCTTAAAAAAAGCTTGACAACAGGGGGTAGGATGTGATATACTAAGTAGGCTCTCTCACTAAGTCGGAGGCCAAGCG
>JAZSPE010000159.1:0-6125 GCA_045537265.1 Clostridia bacterium
TTCTTCTTTCTCTCCCAGAGGATTTTCAACCAAGAGAGCGCCGTGTCTTGCCCCATACATAATGAATCTTGGGTTATCCCCCATTCCTCCGTCGACGCAGACATAGTTTCTTATATCCTTGATTCTTTTAACCGTTCCAACTTTATAAACAGTTATTCCGCTTGGTGCAACGAGAGAGCGTCCCGGCTCCATTAAGATAAAGGGGCAAGGGAGACCTTTTTCCTCAGTCTTTGCTTTAACCGTTTTTGAAACAGCCTCGATAAATTTATCAAAATCAACAGGGTCGTCTTCCTCAGTATATTTTATACCAAATCCGCCGCCTAAATTAAGCTCGGAAATTACGATTCCCGTTTCTTTTCTGATTTCGTCCATAAAGTCAATCATAATTTCAGCAGTCTCGCAAAATGGGTCAAGCTCAAAAATCTGCGAGCCTATATGGCAGTGAAGTCCTGCTATATTAATATTCTTTTTGTCTGATGCGTATTTTATAAGCTTAATTGCATCCCCTGTTTCAATGGCTTCGCCGAATTTGGAGTCAATCTGACCTGTTTTAATAAAGTCGTGAGTATGGGCGTCAACCCCCGGTGAAACACGGAACATTGCCTTAACGGTTTTTCCGTACTTCTGGGCGATTTCTTCAATTCTGTCAACCTCGTCACAGTTATCAACAACTATGCAACCGATGTTATTTTTGATTGCAAGTTCAATTTCGTCCTCAGTTTTGTTATTGCCGTGGAAATAGATTTTCTCCGCAGGAAAGCCTGCTGCAAGGGCAGTATAGATTTCTCCGCCGCTTACGGTGTCTACCCCTAAGCCTTCCTCCATAGCAACTTTATAGATATATTTACAGGAAAAAGCCTTGCTTGCATATAAAACAAGGCCACTGTCTCCATAATATTTCTTCATAGCATTTGCATAGATTCTGCAATTTTTTCTTATGTCGTCTTCGTCCATCATATAAACAGGGGTTCCATAGGTTTCTGCAACTTCCTTGACATCGCATCCGCCCATTGAGAGGTTTCCCTTTTCATTTACACTAAGACAATCCATTATAAAGCTCATTTTTATTCCTCTTTCGTTAAGTGCTTAATAGATTAATTTTATCATATATAAAATTCTTTGTCAATTTATTTATATACTAATATCCGTTTCCCATCCGAGCCCTTTGACCCATAGATTTCCGTATCTTTTATGGTTTTTAAATAAGCCACAGTTTCTTTATCCACCACTTCATCGGGGGCGATTATGGGCACCCCGGGGGGATACGCCCAGAGATAGTCGGCACAGATTCTGTCCTCTGCTTTGGAGATTAGGACAAGTTCTTTTTCGCCTGACGGTTTCTTCTTATTTTGCTTTGGCGTTGGATAAACCACAGGTTTTGTTTCTTCCTCTTTTAATTCTTTATCAATTTTAAAGAGTGCCTTTTTTAGTTTCTTAAAGGCTTTTTTATTATCGCAGACCGAGGTCATTGCCAAAGCATAGTTATCATAAGCCATTTCAAGCTCAATTTTAAACTCGTCTCTGAGCCTTTTTAAAAGAGTTTTCCCCGATATGTTGGTTTTAGCCGTGCTTATAACAATTTTTCCCGTATCGTCCTGCACTTTTATTTCAAGATTTTTAAGACTAGCCGTTGCCTTATAGAAGGCGTCAAGATTTTTCTTATATGTATCAAAGCTTCCCTCTTTTTGAACTTCGTCAAGGCAATTAGCAACAGATAACATAAGGACATAAGAGGGACTTGAAGTGTTAAAAACATTAAGCTTTTCTTTTATCCGCTTTTTGTCAATCCTCTTGCCGTTCAAAAGGAGAAGGGCTGTCTGGGTAAGACTTGGGAGAGTTTTATGAAGGCTTACGGCGACCATATCAGCCTCTTTATATACGCTACTTTCCATCCCCATAAATTTAAGGTGGGCACCATGTGCCATATCTATTAAAACGGGGATATTATTTTTATGGCAGGCCTTTATAATCCCTCGGGTTTCGCTTATTGCACCCTCATATGTGGGAGAGGTTATAATCACTAGTTTTGCATCGGGGTTTTGGAGAATCGCCTCTTCCACAGCTTCTTTTCTGATGCCTTCTGCGATGCCGATTTCGTCATAGTTTGGGAAGATATAACTGCACTTCGCTTCCATTAATTCTGCGGCGTTATAAACGGATTTATGGCAGTTTCTTGCCATAATTATTTTGTCCCCTTTATTTATAATTCCGCAGATGGCAGAGAGGATTGCCCCCGTGCTTCCGTTTACGCTTATATGGGCTTTCTCTGCACCGTATGCCTTTGCCCAATCCTCTTCAAGCTCTTTAAGAATTCCTGTGGGCTTTGCAAGATTGTCAAAATCAGAGATTTCCGTTATGTCAAAAGCGCATATTTTCCCCTTATGGCCGGGCATATGCATAGAGTAAGCCCCTGATTTTCCATATCTTTTCAATTTTTCATAAAGCTTTGACATAACTTCACACCCTAATTCATCGCAAGGCCAAAATATGGTTTTTCAAACTCCTCGCAATTTATATATTTTATAAGGGCAAGTGGCTTAGTCCACTCTTCCTTAAATATTTCTTTTGTTAAATTTTCGACTACTTTGCCGTTTTCAATATAAACCGCTCCGCCCTTTATTTTTCTTATTTCGCCGAAGCTTAAAATATATTTAAGCTGCTTCTCGCTCCATTTTATATAGTCTAAATCTTTTAAAATTTCGTCTCGGATCTTAAAATATTCCTCAGGACCTATTTTGTCTCCGCCCTCTTGAATTTTTGTTTCAGGCGGGGCGAAAACCGTTTGGGTATATCCTAAGTTTTTATAAAATTCAAATAGGGAGTCTGAGGCAGGGACAAGGACAGCAAAATGCTCTTCCCTTTCTTTTATGATTTTGTCAATCTCCCCCATAATGGCTTTTGCAAAGCCTTTTCCGCGATAATCTTCGTCCGTTGCAACGGCATAGACATACCGCCCTTTTTTATCTTTCATCGTAACGGGGAGAATTGACGCCATTGCAATAATCTTATCTTCTTCCGTTATCAAAACCATATTGTTTTTGCACATATTATCAAGATAGTTTTCTATCATTTCTCTGCTGTCTTTAAAGGTTTTGTTCCAGAGAGAGATTACCCCCTCTCTGTATTTTTCTGAGAAAAACTCAAACATTTTTTCACCTACTTGCTTTCGGCAATCCATTTTTCAATAATTTCATAAGGGCGATAAGAAAGCTTTGCTTTTCTTAGTCCCTCGTCCCCTGCGTCATCCTCACGGTTGACAAATGCGAAGTTCTCGCAGTTATGGATAACAAATTCACGATTGATAATGGGGTATGCTCCTTGAATTTGGGGAAACGCCTTTTCAATATGGACCAAAAAGGTATCGCATGAGAGCTTGTCCCCCATGGAATAGGCAACGACCTCGCCTTTCGCCCTTATAAGACCTCCCGAAAGTTTTAGCTCTTTAAAATGGGCAAAGGCTTCCTTAACGGCACAGCTTTCGTCCTTAATCCCTTCTTCTTTTTCGCAGCCTGCCATTTCGCACCATTTTTCGTTCATCAGATAGGCTTCTTTTATGTTATTTTCGTCTATTTGTTCATAAGTCCAGTCGGGATAGCTTTCTACAAATCGGTTTATATGATTTCTCTTGGCAGAGAGTTTTTTTCCGCTAAGTGTTGCAAGCTTTTCCTTTTCATAGACATAGTCGGCGCCGTCCCGATTTTCTTTATAGGAAAACATATCGGGATAAAGGCTTTCCAGAATTTCTTTATTCTTTTTGGTAAGAGAATAAAACTTTGGCTTAATCCCGTTTTCTTTGCAATACTCAAAGATTTCCTCTAAGGCAGACTTAATATCCCCATCTCCGCAGGGGAACATAAAGCTGTTATCCTTTGTTTTGGTTGTATAAAACTTTCCGTTTTGGAGTGGACTTATGGTTATACCAAAAATATTCCGCCAGATAAAAGCCGTTGTGAAATTATATTCAAGGCTTAAATTCTCCTGTTTTTCAAGAATTGCATCAACCCAAGCCTTATCTTCAATTTGTATTTCTCTAAACTCCGCCATATTTATCTTTCCTTTTTTAGCCTATGTATTTATTATTCACTCCATATGAGCTTTCCTATACTGTATTCTCCCGATTGAGTAAAGCCGTCATAGATTTCTTTCCCGTCAACTGATACGAAAAAATCTCCGAGGTATGACAAATGGTCGTTATTTACCAGCCAGGATGTTCTTATGACATAATATTCTTTCCCGTCTTTTTGGATTGTTCCCGTTACCCCGAATGAAAATGGGAAGCCTGTTTCTTCATCCTTTTCTCCCAAAACAGAGGCACATAGCTTTTCTGCCTCTTCCTCAGTTATTCTCTCATTCTCCACGGGAGCATTTACAAAAAAAGTATGATATAAAATGCCACCAAGCGCCAAAGTTAGCACCACGGCAAGTAATATGTATAATATTTTTTTATTCATTTAGACCACCTCGATATTTTTATTATTTCAACTCAAATACCATTTTGTTTTAAAAGAGCAATCAATCTTTCGAGATAAGCTAACCTTTCATAGTTAATGGGTGGGTTTTCTTCATTTCCAAGATCCCCACCAACACTCTCATACCTTTCTTCGCAGTAACACATATCTAAAAGCTTATCCCACTCCAGTTCAGAGTTTCCTTCTTTCAAAAGGTTTTCAAATATTTCCAACGGCTCACTTTTAAGCATCATAAATACTAAATCATCTGCATTCACTATTCTCACCTTTCTTTTAGGATATCTCGTTATATTTATTTCACTTATAAAACTCGCTATTCAAAAACATTATAACATATTTTTTGGGTAAAGTCATCAGTTTTTGCAATTTTTTCAGCTTTTTCTTGAAAATTCTCCCTTTATATGTTAGAATGTTTCTCGGAGTTGATTTATATGGCAAAATTAAATATAAAAAACAGTTTGCTCTTAGTTCTTGCGGCTCTTATATGGGGCACAGCGTTTGTTGCTCAAAAGGACGGGGCACAGCTTGGGAGTTTTACTTTTAACGGGGTCCGCTCATTCTTAGGGGGATTTGTTTTACTCCCCGTGATTGCCTTTTTGGGTAGAAAAAAGACGGCTGACGAGAGAAAAGGCGTTAATAAAAAGGGACTTTTATTTGGGGGGATTTGTTGCGGGATTATGCTTTTTATAGCAAGTTCTCTTCAACAAATCGGTTTAAGCTTTCCCGATACCGATGCAGGAAAATCAGGGTTTATCACCGCTCTTTATATGGTTTTAGTTCCTATCCTCGGTCTTTTCCTTGGGAAAAAGCTTAACCTTCGCATTGTTATAAGCGTTGTTGTTGCGGTTTTGGGAATGTATCTTCTTTGCGTAAATGGCGGTTTTTCAATGAGCCGAGGAGACCTTTTTGTTCTTGCATGTTCCCTCTTTTTTGCAGGGCATATTTTGGTTATTGACCATTTTGTTGCATCATACGACGGGGTTATGCTCTCCTGTATTCAGTTTTTCACTTGCGGAGTTTTATCCGTTCTTCCGATGCTTATATTTGAAAACCCAAGCCTTAGCGGTATTTTATCTTCCTGGCTTCCTATTTGCTATACGGGGATAATGTCATCAGGGGTTGCATACACTCTTCAAATCGTTGGGCAAAAGGATATGAATCCAACCGTTGCATCAATCATTCTCAGCCTTGAATCAGTTTTTGCAGTTCTTGCAGGAATGATTCTTCTTAATGAGACAATGCTCCCGAAAGAAATTTTTGGGTGTATCTTAATGTTTATAGCAATAATCTTAACTCAGCTTCCATCAAAGAAGGAGGCGGAAATAAATGGATAGTCTTTGCGAAAGCTGTATCAACTTTGAATATGACGAGGAGTTTGAATGTTACTCCTGTATTATTGATATGGACGAGGATGAAATCGCGAGATTTTCATATTCGCCCAAAAAAGTTTGCCCTTATTTTCGTCCCGGAGATGAATATACGATAGTAAGAAAGCAAAACTAAAAGGATTGGCATAAGCCAATCCTTTTTTTAATCCTCTTGTATTCCTTCTTCGAGTTTTTTGAACACAAAGAAACCAAATCCATAGTTAATTATTATAATAATCGCAGTTGAAACAAGCTTCATAATGAAAGAGTTCCAAGACATAATGTCAAC
>JAZSPE010000080.1:0-1814 GCA_045537265.1 Clostridia bacterium
ATTGCCTCGTGCATATCCTCTCGTGCAAGGTCGCAAGTTGCCACCTTAACGCCCATTCCTTTAAGCTTTTCTGAGAGCAAAAGGGCAGCCTTTTTGGTGTTTCCGTAAACGGAGGTATAGGCAACAAAAACGCCTTTTTCTTCACTTTCATAGGAAGACCAGATGTTATATAAATTCAGGTAATAGCCTAAATTCTCTGTTAAAACGGGACCGTGGAGAGGGCAGATTGTTTCAATTGTAAGCCCTGATGCTTTCTCTAAGAGGGCCTGAACCTGCGCGCCGTATTTTCCAACAATACCGAAATAATATCTTCTCGCTTCGCACGCCCAGTCTTCGTCTGCATCTAATGCGCCGAATTTTCCAAAAGCATCTGCCGAGAATAAAACCTTATCTGTTTTATCATAAGTCAGCATAACCTCAGGCCAGTGAACCATGGGAGCTGTTACGAAAACAAGCTCATGCTTACCAAGGCTTAAAGTATCCCCGTCTTTTACAGCGATTTTTCTTCCCTCGTAAGTTTCGCCGAAAAACTGCTCCATCATAACAAAAGCCTTGTCCGTTGCAACAATTTTCGCATTACTGTATTTCTTTGCAAAAACATCTATGTTTGCAGAGTGGTCAGGCTCCATATGCTGAACTATAAGATAGTCAACCCCTCTTCCATCCAATGCTTTTTCAAGATTTGAAAGCCATTCATCACCGAAATTCTGGTCAACTGTATCAAAAACCGCAACCTTTTCGTCAAGAATAACATAAGAGTTATATGCCATTCCCTCAGGAACTTCATACTGCCCCTCAAAAAGGTCAACTTCTCTGTCATTTACTCCAATATACTTAATATCCTTATTCATATTTCTTCTCCTTTTTTACTTTATCAAGTGCTTTTTTATATGTTTCATAGCCGTATATTCGGTTTATTATCTCAATCATTCCATTTGCGGAAAGCCTCGGGGGAAGAGAGAGTTCTTTCTCTAACCTTTTCCTAAGGCTTGCGCTGTCCGCCTTTCCCGTAAGACCGTCCTCATAAAGCATTGCTTTCGTAAGTTGTGGCTCATCGGTTAAGGGCTTTTCAATTATCTCTGTGGCTGAGGACAAAATTTTTTTAAGCGTTTCCTCTCTCATTCCCTCAACCCCCAAAATTCCCTCTTTGCCGGGGGCATCTTTGCGCTTTTCTTTACCCTCAACAGACGGGATATAGGCGTTTAAAACCCTGCCTTTGTCCCCTACGCATTGTTTTATATAGTTTCTTATTCTAAAACCTGCTCTGTCCGAATCCGTAAGAATAATTATTCCTGTCTTCTCAGCGGCACACTTTATGGCTTTCATAATTTTCTTGTCTTTATAAAGGGAAAATCCACCCGTTAAAATGATGGGGGCGTCCGTTATTTTCTTTACCCGTTCTTTATCATATTTCCCTTCAAGAACAATTGTTTCTTTTATATGGAGCATATCCTACGCCTCCCTGTTTTCCATTATAACATTTAAAACAAAAAAAGACAATTCTTTTTTCAAAGAATTGTCTTTCTAATTTTTAGAAACAAACTTTTTCAGGGTTTAAGATGTTTTTCTCATCGAAAACTTTCTTTATTCCCTGCATAATTGCGATTGGAACATCGCCGAGCTGGTCTTTAAGATAGCCCTTTTTAGCATAGCCGATACCGTGTTCTCCTGAAACGAGGCCGCCAAGCTCCTGTGCTTTTTCATACATTCTGTCAAAGCATTCATTTAAAACTTCTTCCCACTTATCGTCAGGAAGCTCATCTCGGCAGATATAAATATGAAGATTGCCGTCTCCTGCGTGGCCAAAGCTTGGA
>JAZSPE010000070.1:0-1606 GCA_045537265.1 Clostridia bacterium
GGGATGAGCGCCAGAATGACATATCCCATGACATGACTTATGGAAGTGCGGGAAATCATATGAGGAGCTTGTGAAACAATAAGTTCGTTTTCGTAGTTTTTCATATTTTTCCCTCCTTAACCCATATTGCGAAGTCTCAGCCTCGCTGTTTTTATGCTCTGAGACGGATTGTTTGCACCGGGGCAAACATAAGAACAGGATCCGCACTCAATACAAGCGCTGATGTCAAGCTCTTTCATTCTGTCAAAGTCTCCTGCCACAATCGCCTCTTTTAAGAAGAGAGGAGAAAGGCCCATAGGACAAGCAGAAACACATTTTCCGCAGCGGACACAGATTCCTTCGTGTCGAAGAAGAGTGCTGCGCTTTGAAAGAGCAACGATTCCTGATGAACCCTTAACAACAGGGACATCAAGATTAGGAACGGCAATACCCATCATAGGTCCGCCCATAATAACTTTTTTAGGCTGAGCTTTAAGACCGCCCAAATATTCAATAACATCTCCCATAGAAGTTCCGATTCGAACCCTTGCATTAGTTGGATTCTTGATGCAATCTCCTGTAACCGTAACGATTCTTGAAATGAGAGGCATTCCGTAAACAACTGCCCTTGCAATAGCAGCGCAGGTGTCAATGTTGTTTACAACGCATCCCACATCAAGAGGAAGCTTACCAACGGGAACAGTTCGTCCTGTTATTGCATTTATAAGATGCTTTTCGCTTCCCTGAGGATATTTAACTTTAAGAGGAACAATCTCAATTTCATAATCGTTTTCCATATGGGCATAGTTGGTTAAAAGCTCAATTGCGTCAGCTTTATTTTCCTCAATGCCGATATAGCCTTTTTTAAGACCGAAAATTTTAAGCATAATTTTAAGGCCTGTTAAAACCTCTTTCGGAGTTTCAAGCATAGCGCGGTGGTCAGAAGTAAGACATGGCTCACATTCTGCACCGTTTATAATAACCGTGTCAATGGTCTTTCCCTCAGGGGGAGAAAGCTTAATATGAGTTGGGAAAGTTGCCCCGCCCATACCAACGATTCCAGCCTCGCGGACCATATCGACAAGCTCAGTAGGAGTAAAATCCTTAAAGTTTCTCGGCTCAGCCTCAAACTCGTTCATATCCTGTTCGTCATTTTCAATAACGATAGAGTTTATCATAAGTCCGAAATGATTCATTCTCTCTTCGATTGCAATGACCTTTCCCGAAACAGAAGAGTGAATATTTGCGGAAACGAAACCGCTTGCCTCTGCGATTTTTTGCCCTGCCAAAACAGTGTCCCCCACCTTAACGCAAGGGGTTGCAGGGGCCCCGAGATGCTGAGACATTGGAAAAACAAGAGTCTTCGGAGCGGGAACATCAACGATAGGAAGCTTGTTTGTAAGAGTCTTCATAGCGTCAGGATGAGCACCACCCTTAAAGGTCTTAGTCTCTCTTTCGGGGACTAATATTTTAAGATTTGATAAAAAAGGTATGTTCATAAAATCAATCCTTTTTCCTTTCAAAATTTGCTTAATACACATACACAAATATTATAGCATACAACCACCCAAATTGCAAATTAATTAATTTTTTGTCAATTTCCCAAATTTTGACAATTATCTCTGAG
>JAZSPE010000022.1:0-2906 GCA_045537265.1 Clostridia bacterium
GTAAAGGCTCTTTGCCACGTTGTCACGAAGGCTACCTGCGTAAACAACGTATGAGTCAACACCCTCTTCGAAAGAAAGTTTGCTCTTACCACCAAGGTCGTATCTCTGCCAGTTTCTTGCTCTGTTTGAACCCTCGCCCCAGTATTCCTTAACGTAAGTTCCGTTAATGTTGAGTTTACTTGTAGGGCTTTCGTCAAATCTTGCAAAGTATCTTCCAAGCATAACGAAATCAGCGCCCATAGCGAGAGCGAGGGTTATATGATAATCCTGAACGATACCGCCGTCGGCACAAATCGGGATATAAACACCTGTTTCCTTAAAGTATTCATCTCTTGCCTTAGCAACTTCCTGAACAGCTGTTGCCTGGCCTCTGCCTATACCCTTTTGTTCGCGGGTTATACAGATAGAGCCACCGCCGATACCGATTTTAATAAAGTCAGCGCCTGCTTCTGCCAAAAATCTAAAGCCCTCAGCGTCAACAACATTACCTGCGCCAACCTTAACGGTGTCGCCGTATGTCTTTCTTATATAATCAATTGTTCTTGACTGCCACTCGGAAAAACCTTCGGAGGAGTCAATACAGAGAATGTCTGCCCCGGCTTCAATTAAAGCAGGAACTCTTTCTTCAAAGTCTCTTGTGTTGATACCTGCACCAACGATATATCTCTTGGACTTATCCAAAAGTTCAAGCGGATTGCTCTTATGAGAATCATAGTCCTTACGGAATACAAAGTATTTAAGTCTTCCCTCTTTGTCAATGATTGGGAGGTTGTTAAGCTTGTTATCCCAGATTATATCGTTTGCTTCTTTAAGTGTTGTTTCTTCTGTTCCGTATATAAGGGATTCGAAAGGAGTCATAAAATCACGAACCGGTGTTGCTGCATCCATGCGGCTTACGCGATAATCTCTGCTTGTTACGATACCAACAAGCTTACCGTTTGCAGTTCCGTCTTCTGTTACAGCAATTGTGCTGTGGCCTGTCTTTTCTCTAAGATAAAGAACATCGGCAAGAGTCTGGTCAGGTCTGATATTTGAATCGCTTGAAACAAAGCCTGCCTTATGGGCCTTAACTCGTCTAACCATATTTGCTTCGTCTTCAACAGACTGAGAGCCATAGATAAAAGCAATTCCGCCTTCCTGAGCAAGAGCGATTGCAAGCTTTTCCCCTGATACTGCCTGCATAATAGCAGAAACCAGAGGAATGTTCATAGAAATTTCAGGCTCTTCGCCCTTCTTGAATTTTGTTATAGGAGTTTTAAGACTCACATTCTGAGTCATACACTCAGAAGATGAGTATCCCGGAACTAATAAATATTCATTAAAAGTATGAGATGGTTCGCTGTAATAAAATGCCATTTTATTCTTCCTTTCGATTTGAATTTAGGTTATTTTATTTAGTATATAATTTTTCAACGAAAATTGCAATAGTAAAATAGAATAAAATTTAAGTTTTTTTACATTTTTATTTATAAATTTACACTACTTTCTAGTTTTTCCCTCATTTTCAGCAGAACCTTCTTCTCAATTCTTGACACCTGCACCTGAGAAATTCCAAGCATTCTGGCAATCTCCCCTTGGGTTTTCCGCCTGAAATACCTAAGGATTATAATCTTCTGTTCCCTTTCGGGAAAATCTTTAAGCATTGATGAAATAAGAATTTTATCGACAGACTCTTTTTCATAATCCGTCGGACTTTCTATTCGGTCGATTAAGGCTTGTCCCTCCTGACTTCCGTCGTCAATCTTTGCGTAAAGTGAGTCAGGCTTTGCCGTTGCCTCTATGGCAACAGAAACTTCCTCAGGGCTTATCCCCATCCTCTTTGCAATCTGAGAAATGGTTGGTTCTTCCCCTGTTTCCCTGACTAATGCCTCACGGACAGCAGAAACCTTATAGGAAAGCTCCTTAATGCTTCGGCTTACCTTTATAATCCCGTCATCTCTTATGTATCTTTTGATCTCTCCCATAATCATAGGAACAGCATAAGTAGAAAACTTAACATCATAATTTAAATCAAAGCGCCTTATGGCTTTAATAAGGCCGATTGCGCCAATCTGAAACAAGTCCTCCGTTTCATAGCCTCGCCCCATAAACCGCTTTACAATACTTCTGATAAGCCCCATATTCTCTTTAACTAAAATTTCTGTGGCTTCTTCTTCGCCCTCTTTTGCAAGCTTTATGAGAGTTCCTAAATCCTTCTCCATGCTCATCGACTTTTAAGACGCTTTCTCATAGTAATTTTCGTCCCCTCGGAAAGCTTTGACTCAACCAGCAAATCATCCATAAAGGTTTCCATAACCGTAAAACCCATTCCGCTCCGCTCTTCATCGGGCTTTGAGGTATAAAGGGGTTCTCTCGCCTTCTCAATGTTCTCAATCCCTACCCCGAAATCAGTTATTACGATTTCAAGCATATCCTCGTCAAGTCGGCAGACTATGCTGACAACCCCCGACATATTCTCATAGCCGTGGATAATAGCATTTGTAACCCCTTCGGAAACTGCTGTTTTTATATCTGAAAGTTCCTCAATGGTGGGGTCTATTTGACTGACAAAAGCTCCCACTGTCATTCTTGCAAAGGCCTCATTTGCGCTCTTTGCGGGAATTTCAAGCCTCATATAGTTATTCATTAGCGCTCACCTCTTCTCTGCATTTTAAAATCTTTTTAATTCCTGAAAGCTCCAAAACCTTGTCCACCTGATTTGATGCACGGATTATCATAAGCTGTCCCCCTAAGGCGTCAATCTTTTTATACCGCCCTACAATAACCCCTATTCCCGAGCTGTCCATAAAGGTTACCTTGTCAAAATCAAGAACGAGATTTTTAATGCTTTTCTCCATAATTTCTTTGTCTAAAACCGTTCTTAATTCGTTTGAAGTATGGTGGTCAATCTCGCCTTTAATCTTGGC
>JAZSPE010000143.1:0-5209 GCA_045537265.1 Clostridia bacterium
AAATAATGATTGTTTGATTCTTTTATTAACATTGCTTTAAGATTCTGAACATCTTCCAATGGTTTATAAGTATTCTCCGATTTAACAATACATTTCATTCTTTCAATAGCATCATCAAGACCATTACCATACAGATCAATATACTGCTTATCTGATAAAATAGTAGGCATTTTACAGTCTGCTATTTTCACGGCTACAAATTTCAAATCATTATTTATTGCACGATTTAATGCAGTTTGCCATTCTAAAGATACCATCTTACTAGCAAGGCTATTTGGTGAAACAAAGAAAAAGAAAGTTGTAAACTCTTCCAACCCCTCATTCATTTTCCCAATAATACTATCACCTGGTTGCATAGACCAAGCATCATAAAATATATTGTTTTTTCCAAACTCTATATTTAATCTTCGTGCAATCGTATCAACCAAAGCACTGTCATTATGATTATAACTAATGAAAATGTTATTTGCCATTATTTTATCCTCCATTTCAATTTTAATTTCGACAAATCTCGACATCCATACTAGGCTCATAATAAGGCAGAGCCAAAAGGTTTTATCTTATCAATTTCATTAATTTTAATTATATTTTGGCAGGTAGTCGCCGTGAGCCTCGATAAGCTCGTCTACCATTTTCTTAATTGAGTCAATGTCAAGCTCTGCGGCTGTATGTGGGTCCATCATTGCCGCCTGATAGATATATTCTTTCTTCCTTGTTCTTGCCGCCTCAATTGTTAAAAGCTGGACTGCTATATTTGACATATTAAGTGCCGCGCAGGCAAGAGGAAGCTTACCAACATGGCAAGGGGTTATTCCTGATCCGTTTACAAGGCAAGGCACCTCTACGCAGGCATCCTCCGGGAAGTTGGTTATAAGATGACCTGTGTTCAGCACATTACCGCCAATCTGATATGGGGTATTTTCAACAATGCTCTGCATTATGTGAGAGGCATATTCCTTGCTCCTTTTATGCTCATCGGCACCCTTTTCACGAAGAATTTCATATGTCTCTTTCCAATCGTCAATCTGCCTTACGCAACGAGTGATATATTCATCAAGAGGAATGTTATATTTCTCAATAAGCTCGGGGTATTTGCTCTTTATGTAATAAGGGTTATATTCTGCGTTATGTTCGCTTGATTCCGTGCAATAATAACCAAAGTTCCTTATATAATCCATTCTGACCTTATTTGTGGCGTCAGGTTTTTCCATATAGGCATCCACTTTGGATTTAATCTCAGGGTAAAGGTCGTTGCCGTCCTTATCCCTGATTTCAAGGAGCCATGCCATATGATTTATTCCTGCAATAACATCTCTTACCCCTTCAAGTCTGTCTTCCATATCAAGACTTTTAAGGAGGGATATAGAGCAGGCCTGAACACTATGGCAAAGTCCGATTGTTTTAATGGGGGTATATCTTAACATATAGCCTGTAATCATCGCCATAGGGTTTACATAATTCAGCATAAGGGCATCAGGGCAAACCTCTGCCATATCTTTTGCGAAATCATCCATAACGGGAATGGTTCTAAGGGCGCGCATAATACCGCCTATGCCCAAGGTATCGGCGATTGTTTGCCTTAAACCATATTTCTTGGGAATCTCAAAATCAATAATTGTTGAAGGGTCATAGCCTCCAACCTGAATAGCGTTTACGACAAATTTCGCACCTTTGAGGGCCCCTTTTCTGTTTTCGACCCCTGCATAGCATTCTATTTTTCCATAGCCACCCATGGTCTTTCTCATTGCTTCAAGAATAACTCTGCTTTCTTCAAGTCTTTGGGCATCTATATCGTAAAGCGCAAAAACACAGTCTCTTAAAGACTCGACGCACATACAGTCGCCGATTACTCGTCTTGCAAAAATAGTGCTTCCTGCACCCATAAGTGTTATTTTCATAGCCCCGCCTCCCAATCATATACATTTATTATACCACAAAACTTTTCAATTTCAAGGATATTTAATGAAAAACCGACAGCTTGAAAGCTGTCGGTTTTGTTAATTATCTTTTGATTTTTCCTGTTGTAGTTTTTGCCATTTCAGTTTCCGTAATCGTATATCTACTGATTTTCTTATACTTTATAAGCTGTTCATTTACGGCTGCGATATGTTCTTTAATAGCTTCTTCGTTATCTCCTTCAAATTTTTCGTCAATTACCGCCTTACAGCAGATATCGTCGCCTTCGGCATATACGATACATTCCTTTATAGCAGGGGAAAGGTTAACCAGAGTTTCAATTTCTTCAGGGAAAACATTTTTACCGTTGGATAAAACAATAACATTCTTCTTTCTTCCGCATATGAATAAAAAGCCATCTTTATCTTTTCTTCCAAGGTCTCCTGTATAAAGCCAACCGTCTTTAAGAACTTCCGCTGTTTTTTCAGGGTCGTTATAATAACCAAGCATTATGTTTCCGCCCTTTGCAACGATTTCGCCGATGCCGTTCTCATCAGGATTTTCAATTCTTACTTCAACCCCCGGGATTGCCTTTCCCACGGAATCCTTTCTCATATAGATATCGCTTTCAGCGGTAAGAACCGGAGAACTTTCTGTAAGGCCATAGCCCTGAATGGATAAAACACCGATATCATTGAAGAATTTAAGCACATCAGGAGAAGCCGGGGCTGCGCCGATAATTACCATACGCAATCTTCCGCCCATACCGTCTAAAATCTGCTTGAAGAGCTTTCTGCGGATATCTATACCAACCTTTCTTAAAGCATTGGACACTTTAAGAGCAATTTTAATAGTCTTTTCTTTGCCTGTTGCAGTGATTTTTCTCTGAACGGCAAGCATCATTTCCTCAATAACTCTTGGAACGCCAACAAAAATTGTTACGCCATATTCATTTAAGCATTTTGCAATTCTGAGGCCTTCGCAGAATACATTACACATACCGATTGAAAGGAAAAGCATTGTCTGCATCATTCCAAATGTATGGTGGAGTGGCAAAAGCGCCATATTAACATCAGTTTCATAGAACTTTTCCCAAAGGCTCATACCATAAACATTGGAGGTTATGTTTTCTTGGGAAAGCATAACTGCTTTTGATGCAGAAGTTGTTCCTGATGTAAAAAGCAAAACGCTCATTCCGTGGGTGCTTATTTCTATTTTATCATATTCCGCTTTGTTGTCCGCCTTCTGACCACGGGCAATCATATTCTTAAATTCTTCGTCTTCGGTGCAAACCTTAACGAGATTATAATTATCTATTCTGTCCTTAAATTCAGCACCATGGAAAAGAGCAACAGCCTCAGAGCGTTTAAGCTGGTCCTCAATCTCATAATCCATCATTCCTCTGTCAAGAGGAACGATTACGCCGCCTGCAAAGATAGCTGCAAGGAAAACCACTACCCATTCATAGCTGTTTTTTCCTATTACGGCGATACGCTTTCCTGCCAATCCATCCTCCATAAAGGCACGGGCAAGACCTTCAACCTCTTGGGCAAGTCTTAAATATGTAATTTCATCATAATATACTTTCTTATTTTCATCATACTTCTTTATCTTATACGCAATGTTGTTTTCATACTTTACTGCGCACTCCTCAATCATTTCTCTTAAATGCGAATACTTTTTATACATAATGTCCCTCCATTTTTAATACTTGTTAATCTAGTATCTAATACTAGATTACCCTATTTTTACAACTTTGTCAAGAAATATCTTGAATTTTTTTAAAAAATGTTTTATAATTACACATAGTAAACAGAATTATCAAAAGAAAGAGGTTTTGATATGTATATAAAAAAGGAGCAATTAATCTCGGCTTTTACCGAAATTGAGCATGGGCTTACAAACTATTCCCTTCCATCCTGGGACGCTCTTCCTGATATAGAATTATATATGGACCAGGTTGTTTCGGTGGTAACAAAATATCTTGAAGTGCCCAGCGCAACAATGGTTATCAACAAGCCTGTTACTTCCTCTATGATAAATAACTATGTTAAGCTTGGGATTATTCCTGCACCGAAAAAGAAGAAATATTCCAAGGTGCATCTTGCTTATCTTCTGATTGTCTGCACCCTTAAACAGACACTTGATATGTCAACTATTCAGCAGATTATACCTGTGGATTTGGATGAGGAGACCGCAAGAAATACTTATAACTCCTTTGTTAAAAATCAATCCAAAGCATTCAATTATGTTTTCAGCCAGACCCGTGCTGTGGCAGACCCTATTTTCACTCTTGAAGGGGAAAACCAGGACCGAATGAATGACCTTATTATGCAGGTTTCTGTTTCGGCAAACCTATTTAAAATACTTGCAGAAAAGATTACTCATCCTGAAAAATAAAACAACGCTCATCTTTCAAACTGAAAGATGAGCTTTTATTTTATAAAATTTCTTCAATATGAAAGCCCTCGTGATGGGGGATATGTTCAACCAAAGTCGAAAACATTGTAAACTCGCCCATAAATTTGTTTTTATCCTTTAATTTTACATACTTTTCGCTCTGTCTGAGGCTTACTTCAATTTGTTCAAGTTCATCCGTTTCTATTGTTAAAGCTGTCCATTTATTTTTCTTCTCCCATTTTTTTCTTATTTCCTTCAAGGTTTCCTCCGCTTTCTCCCACTCTTCTGCAATTACTAATTTTTCAGTTTTATCGCAAAGTTTATCTATATCATCCCCCAGCCTGAGCATTGATACGGAATGGACTATTATAAGAGAAAGCAATACAAAAAACATAATAAATGATATTATAAATTTTTTCAAAGTTTCTCTTCCTTCCTTATGATAAAGACTTCCCCAGTAGAATCCGCACCCATACAATAGACATCCTCTATCTTTTTGACGCTGTGTTCTTTAAGCTGAGTTTTAAGCCACTCTAAATCAAAGCCTATCCGCTTTAAATTATCCTGATTTGCTTTGCCGTTATCAATAACCAGATAACTTATCTCGATAGGAGGGGGCTCTAGCCCTAAGTCCCTGGCAGTTACGGTTTTATTTTCCGCGTTTAATAGGACGCTTACATTTCCGTTAGTTTCAACAATTACATAATCCACTTCACTAAGACTTGCCGCTCCGTTATTTCTTATTATTTCCATCAGGTCATTAACATTAAAGCGCTGGCGTTCCATTTCTTTTTGGTTTATCTTTCCTTTGCAGTAGAGAATGCTGGGAGTTCCGTGGAGTATTTTACGGAAACCTCTGTATTTATAGGCCATAAAAGATATCATAACTTCTAAAATCAGAAGTAGGGCGATT
>JAZSPE010000051.1:0-3509 GCA_045537265.1 Clostridia bacterium
TAAGTTTTTCAATTTCCTCGCCGATTATCTTTTCAAATTTTTCAGAATTGGAAACAAGAGCCTTTGCTCTGTGCCTTAAAATGAAAATATAAATGATATTATATGCAATCATACTTACACAAATTGCTATATAAACATATATCATTATTTCTATTTTCATTTCTTTGCACCTTCTTTCCATAAATTCTGCATTATGTAGTATGAACTTTTTAATCTTTCGTGATATGTTACCTTATTGCCCCAGCCTTTAAGTTCAATGGGATTAAGCTTTATTCGCTCTTCCTCTCCGTCAATACCTGCATACATTTTATCAATGCTTATATATTCGATTCCAAAGTTGCCGTCATAATAGTCATCGTGAATCTGCATTTTTGACGGGTCAGCAAAATTTAAAAGCTGCCACGGAAGTTTGATTTCTATATAGTCGCCCTTTGAAATGAAGTCTGCAAGGGAGTTAAAATCAGCGTCCTTTGGGTTAGCATTACCATAAAGAAGTTTTCCTGTTTCGTAAGACTCCGCAACTGTTTCCTTTGTTTCGGGGGAAAGGGCAATTGCAGTTCTGAGGATTAAATCAATATTTACGAACTTTGGAGAATTTTTGTCGGGGATATTCATTTTAAGATATGTGTCATATTCATAAATATCCTTTGAATAGGTTGAGCGAAGAGCGTCATAGCGCTCCTGAACCATAATGCGACTGTTATCTTTGCCTTTTATTACGATTACAAAATCTGCATCTCTGTCAAATTTAATGCCAAAATTTTCGCAATAGTTACTTCCGCTTTTTGGGGTTATATCAATAGGAATATATAGGTCTTCATTCTCAAAATCAAGCCCCTCTTTCTTTACAAGGAAATATATAAACTTCTCATCATATTTAACCGAAAGCTCCGTGTCGCCTTTTACAATTTTATCGTTTTTTGTCCATTCGGAAACATCTCCATCAACATAACAGATGGACTCTTCATCCCCCGGGTCAAAGGACAAGAGACCGAAATACTGCTCATTGGTCTGGTAATCGGACCAATATGCAGTTCTTAAAAGATTTACAGAGTGCATCGTATTCCAAGTTCTTTTAAACCACTCGTCCTGCCAGGTGAAAACGCAACCGCCTCTGCAGCCTGTTATCTTAATGTCATTCCAACAGTCTATAAGAGCCTGTCCCTGATTTTTTTCTGATGTGTTACCCTGGTTTCTTCCTGTGTCTTTATCGACCTGAGCCATACCTCTCCCTGTTGATACACCAAATTCGGATATGACAACAGGCATCGTGTGATGATTGTTGAGCATCTGGAGATACGCCCTATATGCATTTACTCTGCCCTGTTCATCACGGAACGCGTCCTTAGATTCAATTCCGAACACAGACCAGTCTTCAGCAAAGCTTAGATAATAGGGGTAATAGGGGTAAACATGGTATGATGCGAACTGCCCCGATATAAATTTATCCGTTGTTTTTATATGCTCAACATTAACCCTTGCACATTTCATAAAGAAATCTTTAATGATTTTGGGATATTCAAATGGGTCTGTTGTAGGCCAGTTGGAAAACGCTACAAGCCTTTGGGTGCTGTAACGCTCTGTTTCGTATTCGATTGTCTTATCCCCTACCATAGTGAGCATTGTTTCAAAGGGAGTTGCCTCCTCTGAGGTATACATATACTTGCCAAAGTATGAGGAATAGCCATCTTTGCCTTTATATAAATCATCCGTATAAGCAACTGTTGAGTCGTCCCATTCAACTCCTAATATATAGCCGATAACCCACGGAGAAATATCTTTTTTATATGTGCCGTGGCCTGCACTTGCCACTCTTCCTAAATTAAGCTTTCTTCTGCCGTGGATAACATCTACCGTTATTTTGCTGTTTTCTAAAAAAGTATCATAAAAGTTTTTGTCGTATGCGTCCCGATGAGAATTTAAGACATAGTCATTTACCCATACACCGTGGAGCATATAGAGGGGTGTTGGGTTATTTTTGTTATACTCATAAAAGGCATTATAGAAAGTATCGTTTTGAATTGTATATACTCGAATGGTGTTTGCACCCATCTCCTGAATATATTTAAACCATCTTAAATATGTTTCTTTGTCAATGGCAAAAGAGGTTGCCCACTCGCCGGGGAGCCCTGAGCCTAAGTTTACGCCTCTTATTTCAAAGGGCAGATACTCCCCGTCCTTTTCCATATATATTTCTTCTCTGTCTGCCTTCATAAAGGTCTGAACGGGTTTCTCTTTCCCAAGGTCAAGATATATCCCCTTGTGGAAATAGAGCCAATCTAAAGAGAGGAATACAAGAATGATTGCAGATACTATAATTATAAACTTTTTCATTCCTTGTCCCTCCTTTAAATTTAATCTGAAACTTCGTTATATTTTTTCGTTTTGGACTCTGCGCTGTATTGCCTTAAAGTCTCTATGTTTTCGTCCATAAATTCAATTCTTTTTCTAAGAAAATCTTTGAGCTGTGAAATTGCTTCTTCATAGCTTCTGGGGTTTCTCTCTTTTGGATAAAGCAGGTCATAATTCTTGGCAAATGTATAGCCCCATTTATTATAGTTTCTGTCTATTGCACTGCCCAGATAGTCAACGGCGTCATCAATAAAACCAAAGAGATATTCTTCGCTGAATACTGTTTTTCTAAGCTCATAGTATCTTTTAACCACTCTGTCAGTAAAATCAATATCCATAAAAAGCATCTGATACCAAAGACCTGCATTTAATCTGAATTCGTCTATGGGCATAGGCTGTTCCTGATAAGCATCGCAGGCAGAGTTAAAATCCCATACACACATTTTGTATTTGCCTGAGGTGTCCTTATATATATAAGTCGAAAGAGAGCCTGCATCATAGTTACAGGTCAGCTCATTTATTAAAAAGTAATCCACAAAAGAATCTACATCAATGTAGTTTTTATAGCCGTATTTTTCATTGTTATAGTCATAAGAATAAAGGGTTTTTTCAAAGAGAGAAAACTCATTTTTTATTGCCTCTTTAAGCTGAGGTGTCATATTTTTAGTTCCCGGATAAACAAGCTCGTGTTGAGTCTTTGCTCTTGTTGTATAATTCGTAAAGGGATAGAGCTTATTCTCTTCTTCCGTCTCTCCCCAGTCAAGCCTTAAAGCATATCCTGAAAAGGTGTTATCTTTTTTATTGACTTCAAGGCTTAGTCTTGCGCCCTCTTTTCCTGAGGTAATCATTTCGGTTGCAAGATAGAGTCCTCTGTATTCGCCGTTTAAAATAAGCTCGCAAAACCGAACATTAGGACTATAATCCATAATCTCTCCCGCTATGTTATACCACATATAATTCCTGATAAGAGTTTTGTCAAGAAAGGGGCCGTGTAGCGCCCATTCGTGATGGGAGTCCATACCGAGAAAGCTTTGGGGATTGTTTGTTCCGTCCTCATTCACAAATCGCACAAAGTAATTCGCCTTATCAAATCTTCTTGATGAATGGCCTCTTACCCTGATCATAGCCTCGCCCATACTCACAGGCTTCTCGGCAAT
>JAZSPE010000025.1:0-2090 GCA_045537265.1 Clostridia bacterium
CAAGGAGTTGGTGCCCATTGTTGTCTTCCTAAGACCGCTTGGCCTCCGACTTTTATGAACTTATCATAGCTTGTGTTCATAAGGTCCCAGATTTTGCGGATTTCCCCGGCAACACCGTCAACATAATTCTGGGGAGAAACGCCTGCTTTTTCGGCAAGCTCCTGAATTTTCTGGCCGTGCTCGTCTGTTCCTGTTAAAAAGAACACATCATAGCCTAAATATCTTTTAAATCTTGCAATGGCGTCAGTTAAAACCACCTCATAGGTGTTCCCTATATGAGGTTTTCTTGATGTGTATGCAATAGCAGTTGTTATATAAAATTTTCCTTTACTCATTGTCTATTTCCTTCCTTCTCCGTAGGGTATGCCAAAATGTTCATAAGCAAGAGGGGTTACCATTCTTCCTCTTGGTGTTCTGTTTATAAAGCCGATTTGCATTAAATATGGCTCATAAACATCCTCTATTGTCTCGCTCTCTTCCGCGATTGTTGCGGCAAGAGTATCAAGTCCAACAGGTCCTCCGCCGTAATTTTGTATAACCGTGAGTAACATCGTTCTGTCTGAGCGGTCAAGACCTAAATTGTCAACCTCAAGCATTTTGAGAGCCTCGTCTGCAACCTCTTTGGTTATAACACCGCTTGCCTTAATCTGAGCAAAATCGCGAACTCTCTTTAAAAGGCGGTTGGCAATTCTTGGAGTTCCCCTCGAACGGGAGGCGATCTCCATAGCTCCCTTTTCGTCAATTTCAATATTGAGTATCCCTGCCGAGCGCTTAACGATTTCAAGAAGCTCCTCGTTTGTATAAATTTCAAGTCGGCTTATAACTCCAAATCTATCCCTGAGCGGAGCTGTCAGCGCCCCTGCCTTTGTGGTTGCCCCGATAAGAGTAAAATGAGGCAAATCAAGACGGATTGACCTTGCAGACGGGCCTTTGCCGATAATTATATCCAAGGCATAGTCCTCCATAGCAGGATATAAAATTTCCTCAACGCTTCGGTTAAGTCTATGAATTTCGTCAACGAACAAAATATCCTTTTCCGAAAGGTTTGTAAGAAGTGCCGCCAAATCTCCCGGCTTTTCAATGGCTGGCCCCGAGGTTACCCTTATGCTTACCCCCATTTCATTGGCGATAATATTGGAAAGGGTTGTCTTTCCAAGTCCCGGAGGGCCATAGAGAAGAACATGGTCAAGAGCCTCGTCTCTCTTTTTCGCCGCATCGATAAAGACTTTAAGGTTTTCCTTCGCCTTTACCTGCCCAATATATTCGTCAAGGCGTTTTGGGCGCAAACTATATTCATTTTCAGTGTCACCGATTGTTTCGGTGGTTGATATAATTCTGTTTTCTTCGTCCATACTAACCTCTCATTAAATTTTTAAGACCGATTTTAACAATTTCTTCAACGCTTCCTGTTGCACCTTTTATGGCTTCCTTTGCCTCACTTGATGAATAGCCAAGCACCATAAGAGCGGAAACCGCTTCATTATCCTCGTCCGCTCCGGGAAGAGGGATAACCTCATCTGCGTCAATTTGACCGATATCAATTCCCTTGAACTTATCTTTAAGTTCAAGAACAATTCTCTGGGCGCCCTTTGCCCCAAGGCCTGGGGTTTTCTGGGCGATATATTTAAAGTCGTTTGTAACAACGCAAAGAGCGAATTTAGAGGGGGACATATTTGAAAGGAGAGATATTGCCGTCTTTGCCCCTACTCTTGAAACGGATGTTATCATTTCAAAAAGATTTTTTTCTTCAAGGGTGGAAAATCCATAAAGGTCCATTATATCAGAAGCAGATTTAAAATTAAGGAAGGTATAGAGCTTTCCTGTTTCCCCAACGCTTCCAAGTTCGTCGAGGGTATTTTTACTTGCAAAAATCTTATAGCCAACACCACCGCAGTCAATAACCGCAAAGTTCTCGGTTTTAAGAGCAATCTTACCTATAATATAATAAAACACTTTCCTCTACCCCTTTTAACCTACATATAGAATAATTATACCATATTAGTATTTAAATTACAATATTTAATTTTATATTTTGCAAACAAAAAAGACCGACAGGAGTCGGTCTTTTATAGAATTTTTGAGTATTAGTC
>JAZSPE010000189.1:0-4235 GCA_045537265.1 Clostridia bacterium
GCCATAGGGCTGTTTTCAATCTCGGTGGTGGTTGCATTTTTTGCAAGCTGAGTAACCAGAGTTCCAACAATTTCGAGGTGCGCAAGTTCTTCCGTACCGATGTCCGTTAATACTGACTTGGTAACCTCGTTCGGCATTGAATATCTTTGAGATAAATACCGCATAGCTGCGCCGATTTCGCCGTGAGGTCCGCCGTATTGACTGATTATGAAGCTCGCAAGTTTTGGGTTCGGATTTTTGATTTTAACAGGGTACTGTAATCTTTTTTGATAACTCCACATAATTTATTCCTCCTTTAATCCCAAGGCCAGGGCATATCTATCCAGTTCCAGAAATTATCATCTTTGGACTCGGATGCATACAGCGGGCCAAACTTTGAGTTATACATATCCATATATTCTCTTGCTTTTTTCGCCATTTTCCTATAAAGATAAATAGCGGTTTTATCGTATGGATGGGTGTCAAGATAAAGGTTCCAGTCGTATGCCGCAAAGCCATACTCCTGAATTTTCTTCATAAGGGCTTCACGCTCTGTCACAGTTTACACCCTCCTTTGTTCTTACTTGTCTTCCATATACGCCTAATGGCAGGTCAAGAGGAGGGAAGATTGTTCCTCTTTCAAGACCTGTTTCGGCATCGTATAAATTTGTATCCTCAGCTATTTGGATTGGGACATAAGCATAAGCTAGAAGCATTTCCCGATCTGAGGATGGCGTAATAATATTAGCCATAATACCATTCCTTTCTGTGCCATAGGGCACACTACATAATATGACAAAATACGGTAAAAAGTTCGCTATAAAAAGTGGTTGAAATAAAGGATAAAGTGTGATATTATTAAGTATATATGTAAATTAAGGAGATTTTTTATGGATAAAGTTGATTTACTCATACTGTCTTATCTTAAAGAGAACGCCAGAATGAAGGCGTCGGATATAAGCAAAGAGATAAATTTCTCTGTTTCTTCGGTTATTGAGAGAATAAAAAAGCTTGAAAAGAGCGGAGTTATTGAGAAATATACGGTAAAGCTTAACGAAAATAAGCTTGGGAACAGCATTATTGCGCTTATGGAAGTAAGCCTTGCTGATACCAAGTTCTTTGATGACTTTATGGCGTTTGCTAAGGACCATAAGAGAGTGTTGTCCTGCTATTATGTTGCGGGAGATTTTGATTTTATGGTTAAGGTAAGAGCCAAGTCTTCTGAAAATCTTGAAAAAATCCATAGAGAAATTAAGTCTTTCGAGGGAGTTAAGTCCATTAAGACATACTTTGCCTTAAAAGAAGTAAAGTGCGAAATGTCTGAAATTCCGGAAGAGGAGTAGGTGAAAGAATGCGCGTTTATGCGGAAATTGACATAAATTCAATAAAGAAAAATGCAAAAAGCGTCAGAGAAGCGGTAGGGAATACCGTAAAAATTATGGCGGTTGTCAAGGCGGACGGCTATGGCCACGGAGCGGTTAAGACTGCAAAAGCTGTTGCCGATATCGTTGATGCCTTTGCTGTTGCCACCATTGAAGAGGCTGTTGAACTCCGAAACAGCGGGATAGACAAGGAAATTATGATACTCGGGTATATTTCCCGTGATTATTATAATCTGGCTCTTGAAAACGATATTTCCCTGACAGTTTTCTCTCTTGATATGGCGAAAGAAATTTCTGATTTTGCCAAAGAGAGAGGCGGAAAGATTAAAATACATATTGCAGTAGATACAGGAATGGGAAGAATTGGATTTTATCCAAACCTAAAGAGCGCAGAAGAAATAAAGAAAATAAGCGCCCTGCCCGGAATAGAAATTGAGGGACTTTTTTCTCACTTTGCAACGGCAGACGAGAGAGATAAAACTTATTCAAATGAGCAGATTGAAAAATATAATAATTTTGTAACTCTTCTTGAAAAAGAGGGAGTTTTAATTAAGACGAAGCACCTTTGCAACAGTGCAGGGATAGCTGACCTTAAAGGTGCACATCTTGATATGGTCAGAATGGGTATCATTTTGTATGGATATTACCCCTCCGATGAGGTGGATAAAGACAAAATTAAGCTGTCTCCTGCTATGGCCATAAAGTCGTCTGTTGTTTTTGTAAAAACCATAAACAAAGGCGATTGCGTCAGTTACGGGCGGCATTTCGTGGCAGAAAAAGAAACAAAGGTTGCAACAATTCCTGTGGGGTATGCAGATGGATATCCAAGACTTTTATCGAATAAGGGGAGAGTTATAATCGGCGGGAAATATGCTCCCATTATCGGAAATATCTGTATGGACCAGATGATGGTAGATGTTTCGGAGATTGAAAATGTTTCCGTCGGAGATGAGGTTGTTCTTATGGGAAGCATGGGAGATGCTGCGATTACAGTTGAAGAAATTGCAAAGCTTTCAGAAACCATAAACTATGAAATTATTTGCGGAATTGGAAAGAGAGTACCAAGGATTTACAAATAGAGGTTAAAAATGAACATAAAAGAAGAAGCACTTAAAAAACACTATGAATGGCAAGGGAAAATTGAGGTTGTTTCAAGGGCAAAGGTGGAAAACAGCGAGGATTTGTCCTTAGCATACACCCCGGGGGTTGCCCAGCCATGCCTTGAAATACAAAAGGACTATGAAAAGTCATTCACTCTTACAAGACGCTGGAACAGCGTTGCTGTTGTAACAGACGGCACAGCGGTTTTAGGTCTTGGAGATATCGGACCTGAGGCAGGAATGCCTGTTATGGAGGGAAAGTGTGTCCTTTTTAAAGAATTTGCAGATGTTGACGCATACCCGATTTGCATAAGAAGTAAAAATGTCGATGAAATTGTCAGAACAGTTTATCTTATTTCGGGTGGATTTGGCGGAATAAACCTTGAAGATATTTCCGCCCCAAGATGTTTTGAAATTGAGAAAAAGCTTAAAGAAATCTGCGATATTCCCGTTTTCCACGACGATCAGCACGGAACTGCAATAGTCGTGGGTGCAGCGGTTATAAATGCTCTTAAAGTGGTTAAAAAGGATATTGATAAAATTAAATGCGTTATAAACGGAGCGGGTTCAGCAGGAATTGCTATCGCAAACCATCTTTTAAAGCTGGGTGTGAAAAATATAATCCTTTGCGACAAATTTGGAATTGTCTGTGAGGGAGACGAAAATCTTAACGAGGCACAGCAGAAAATGAGCCTTGTTACTAATTTAGATAAACAAAAAGGCACTTTAAAAGACGCAATGCAAGGTGCTGATTTATTTATCGGTGTTTCAGCACCTGGGGTAGTTGACGCCGAAATGATTAAATCAATGAATGATAACCCGATTGTTTTCCCAATGGCAAACCCAACTCCTGAAATTTATCCCGAGGAGGCGCTCAAAGCAGGGGTAAGAGTTGTTGGGACAGGCAGAAGCGACTTTCCAAACCAGATTAATAATGTTCTGGCTTTTCCGGGAATTTTTAGAGGGGCTCTTGATTGCCGCGCATCTGAAATCAACGATGAAATGAAGATTGCGGCGTCATATGCAATCGCTTCTTTGGTAAGTGATGATGAGCTTTCCGAAGATTATATTCTTCCAAAAGCTTTTGATGAAAGAGTAGGGAAAACCGTCGCTGAGGCAGTTTCAAAGGCCGCAAAAGATAGCGGAGTTGCAAGAATTTAAGTATGAAATACGAGAACATTAAAGAGGGAGTTTTCCTCTCCCGCCCAAACAGGTTTATAGCGAATGTCTTAGTTGACGGCGGCGAATGTGTTTGCCATGTTAAAAACACGGGCAGATGCAAAGAACTCCTTATAAAAGGGGCGAGAGTTTTTCTTGAAGAAAGCCATAACCCTGAGCGAAAAACAAAGTATGACCTTGTGGCAGTTTATAAAGGGGACAGGCTTATAAATATGGACAGTCAGCTCCCAAACAAAGCCTTTTATGAGTGGGCGAAAAAAGAAAAACTTATAAAGGATATAACCTATATAAAGCCTGAGTATAAATACAAAAATTCAAGGTTTGACTTTTATATAGAAACTAAAAGTGAAAAAATTCTTCTTGAAGTAAAAGGGGGAACATTGGAGGAAAATGGAGTTGTTATGTTTCCAGACGCCCCTACGGAAAGAGGCGTTAAACACATAAAAGAGCTTTGCGATTGCAAAAAAGAGGGGTTTGAGGCGTATATTGTTTTTGTTGTCCAGATGGATAATGTTAAGTATTTTACTCCGAACAGAAAAACCCATAAAGCCTTTGCTGACGCACTTTTAGAGGCGGAAAAATGCGGAGTTAATAT
>JAZSPE010000058.1:0-2129 GCA_045537265.1 Clostridia bacterium
CCAGGTAAGGAACATTTCAGCGGCTTACCCCGATGCGGTTATCATTAAGGAAGAATACACGGGGACGCAGATTGAAGGAAGAAAGCGTTTTGTGCGTCTCTGTAATACGGTTAAGGCAGGAGATACCATTGTATTTGATAGCGTTAGCCGTATGAGTAGAAATGCGGTGGAGGGCTTTGCGGCATATAAGGAACTTTACGAAAGAGGAATAAACCTTGTTTTCTTGAAGGAACGCCACATAGACACCGAAACATATAGGAACGCCGCAGAACGCCAGGGCATTGATGCCATTAGCACAGGAGACGAAGCAACAGACGAATTACTTGAAACCATTACCCAGGGCATTAACCGCTATATTATGAGATTAGCAGAACAGCAGATAATGCTTGCTTTCCTCCAAAGTGAAAAAGAGGTAAGCGACTTACACCAACGCACGAAGGAAGGCATTGAAACCGCCCGCAGGAATGGCAAGCAGATAGGGCTTGCGAAAGGAACCAAATTGAAAGTAAAGAAGGAAGCACCAGCAAAAGAAGCCATCCGCAAGTATAGCAAGGACTTTGACGGAACATTAGACGATGCGGCAACAATGAAACTGGCAGGAGTAAGCCACGCAACATATTACAAGTATAAGAGGGAGTTGCGGGAGGCGTTGGAGGATTGAGGGCGGCAAAGCCCTCTTTCCTTCTTTTTTGTTGCGGTTGTTATTTATTGACTTTGTAAAAAATATACTTAATTAAAATTTGAAAAAAGTAAAAATCCGGAATAAAATTGATATATAAGCACCCGTTCAAAATACTATGAATATGAAGGGGCAAAAAGATATATTTTTTTGTTTGAGATGTTCAAGAAAAATAAACAGAGGTGAGAAGAATTGCTTACCAAAGAACAGGCAGTAGAGACAATGAAGGCTTATATTGCCGCAAATAAAATCAGTTATGCGGAATATGGCAGGATGATAGGTTATTGCCGTGCCAGCGTTTGCCAATGGATAAGAGGCAAAACAACGCCTTCTTATAAGGCAATTAAAAGAATTGAAGAGATACAGTTTTTGAATGATGAAAGAATAAAAAATACGCCGTAATTTTAACATCCTCCAGCATAAAAAAACACCTGATTTTCCTTGTTTTTATAAAGTTATTTTCCAGGAGGTGAAAAGGAATGAACGAACAGAGAGAAGCATACAGAAAATTGTAGTTGCTTCATACCCATTTCAAAACATGGGCAGAGGTAGCACGCCGCATAGGGTATTCACCTTCTATCATTAGCGTATGGAAGAACAAGAAAGAACCCATCAGCACAGCGGGCATTATACGCATTGAAGAAGCAATGAACGGAATATATCACAACAAGAAAAAGCCCACCGATTGACATAAAAGCAAAAACAACCTAAAATATATTTATCACAACCGAAAGAGGGGCTTTTGTGTATGGAATACAACCACACAATCAAAGAAATTGCGGCAGAGGTGAAGAAAACCCCGCAGAGCATACAGAAATTGCGAAGCAAAAACCTTGATTTCTTCGCCCTCCATACTAAATCCAGAGGAAGAACCCTTTATTTTGATAATATAGCCTTTGAATGGATAAGGGATTATTACCGTATGCCAACCAATGCCGCCCAGGAACAACAGGAACCGCCCGAAAACCAACCAACGCAAACCGATGCGGGGGCTATGCCGCCCGATGATGGAGGCAAAACAACCGACACACCGCCCGAAGATACAGCAAAAACAACCGCCGACAACCAAAACCGCCCGGAACCAACCGAAAACGAAGCCTTGCTTTCCTTGAAGGTTAAAGAGTTAGAAGGGCAATTAGAGCAAGCAAAGAAGGACAAGGAAAGATTGGAAAAGGAACTGGACGAACAAAGGCAACTTCATAGGGCATTAGTGATTTCCCTTGCGAACGAACAGGCAAATGTGCGGGCAATCCTTGAAGCCCGCAAGCCGTTCCTTGCCAGGTTGAAGGCTTTCTTCACCAGGGAGAAAACCGCCTTGATAGTAGCAGACACAAAGCCAGCAGAGGCGGCAGGAGACGAAGAAGGGGAGGTATAACCCCTTCGACACCCTCCACGCCCTCAAAATGCCGCCTTCCTGCCCGTTTGGCGTATTGGGGCGGGATAGTGCCGC
>JAZSPE010000111.1:0-7027 GCA_045537265.1 Clostridia bacterium
TCTTCCTAAGACCGCTTGGCCTCCGACTTCCTTACTACACAATGTCTCCAACATATTCTGTATGTAAAAAGCATGGCTACATCAGCGGTGAACATTTTGAGTGTCCGACTTGTGGCGAAGAAACAGAAGTTTACAGCAGAATCACAGGCTACTACCGTCCGGTTAGAAACTGGAATGTTGGTAAGTCTCAGGAATATAAGGAAAGAAAAGAATATGAAATCGACTGCTACAACTTAGACAATGTTAAAAGAGAAGTTAAGGCTGATGCACCGGTAGCAGAAGCAGATAACACAACTTTAGCAGACGGAAGCTATTTATTCGCATCTCCAACTTGCCCTAACTGTAAAATTGCATATTCTCTCTTAGAAAAGGCAGAATATCCTTATACAAAGCTTATGGCAAATGAAAATGTTGAGCTTACAAACGCTCTCGGAATTAAGCAGGCTCCAACACTTGTTGTTGTTAAGGGCGGAGAGGCTCAGAAGTTTGCAGGCGTAGGCGCAATTAAGACAGCAATAGAAAAGTAGGTGCAAACTATGTATGATGTAGTTATTATAGGAGGCGGCCCCGCAGGACTTACTGCGGGGATATACGCAAGGCGTGCTAACAAAACCGCTTTGGTTATTGAAAAAGCCTCCTTTGGCGGACAGATTACCTATTCTCCAAAGGTTGAGAATATACCGGGGTTCGCCGAAGTTACAGGAAACGAATTTGCCGAAAAGTTGGTTGACCAGGCAATTTCCCAGGGCGTTGATTTTGAGTCCTGCGAGGCTAAGGAAATCATTGACGGGGAAGTTAAAAAGGTTGTTACTGACGGGGAAACCTTTGAAGCAAAAACAGTTATAATCGCCACAGGGGCAAAGCACAGACGCTTAGGCCTTCCAAAAGAAGAAGATTTCATCGGCGACGGCATTTCATTCTGTGCCGTTTGCGACGGAGCTTTCTTTACAGGAAAAACCGTTGCGGTTATAGGCGGGGGAAACTCTGCTCTCCAAGAAGCGCTCCAACTTTCCCAGCTTGCAAAGACAGTTTATATTGTTCAAAACCTCCCTCATCTTACAGGCGAGGCAAGCCTTATAAAACAGGCTGAAAACAAGGATAATATAAACATTATCTTAGGCCACACAGTTGCCGAGATTTTAGGAGATAACACTTTCGAGGGAATTGTTATTAAAAACGAGGAAACCAAAGATACACAAAATCTCGCTCTTGACGGAATGTTTGTTGCAATCGGGCTTGTTCCTCAGAACGAAAATTTTGTGAATGTTATAAGCCTTGACAAGTTCGGCTATGCTGACTACTCCGAAGTTTGCGCTTCCGAGAAAAACGGCATTTTCGTTGCAGGGGATTGCCGAAAGAAAACCGTTCGTCAGGTTGCAACAGCAGTATCCGACGGTGCAGTTGCCGCAATCTCTGCCTGCAACTATATTGACAGTTTAGACTAATGATTTTAAAAACACTCATAAAAAAATGGAGAAACTTTCGTTTCTCCATTTTTATTTTTAAATTGTTAAAAGTTTCGGGGAGTCTTCTGTTTCTCTCCATAAAACAAACTTTCTGCCTATAACCTGAACACATTCAGCACCAAGCTTTTCTACCATTATAATTGATGCCTCTCTTGCGGTATATGGTGCATTTTCAAGAACATGAATTTTAACCATTGAATTTGCATCTAAGGCATCGCTTATTGCCTTTACAATGTTTTCACTTATGCCATCTTTCCCGATTTGGTGGTTGGCGGGAACTTTGCTCCCAAGGCCTCTTAAATATGCTCTTTGTTTACTTGTTATCATTCTTTTTTATCCTTTCGTCTATATAGTCAGAGACCTTTGCAAAATCACCAAGGCTGAGTCTTTCTCCTCTTATGTCTGCGCTAAGTCCTGCATTTTCTATTGCCCCCATAATTATCTCTTTTTCAACATTTATATAGGGGCTTTTTGAAAGGGCATTAAGCAGGGTTTTTCGCCTTTGCCCGAAAGCTGACTTAACAATTTCAAAAAACAGCTTTTTGTTTTTAACATCAACTGCTGGCTTATCCAAAACTTTAAGGCTTATAACCGTTGAGGCAACCTTTGGTTGAGGCATAAAGCAATGTGGGTCTGCCTGACAGACGATTTTCGGCTCTGTATAAAACTGCACCGCAACAGAAAGGGCCCCATAATCCTTTCCGCCCGGCTTTGCAACCATTCGCTCTGCAACCTCTTTTTGAATCATAACGGTCATTGAGCGAACTCTATGGCAATCCTCCAAAACCTTCATTATAATCGGGGTTGTTATATAATAGGGAAGATTTGCACAAACCGCAACATCTATATCCCCGAATTCTTCGCTTATAAGAGCATCTAAATCAACCGCCATAACATCCTCGTTTATGACCTTGGTGTTTTTAAACTCGCCTAAGGTATAGTCAAGGAGAGGCATAAGCCGTTTGTCAATCTCAATGGCAACGGTTTTCTTGCTGTTTTGGGCAAGGGCACGAGTCAGGGTTCCTGCACCGGGGCCGATTTCAAAAGCGCCCCATTCATCATTTATTCCGCTGCCCTCAATTATTTTATTTAAAACATTTTCATCAATTAAAAAGTTCTGCCCCAGGCTTTTTGAAAAGAAAAAACCAAAGGAGCCTAAGATGTTTTTAAGCTGAGTTGGATTTGTTAATTTCATCTATTTCACCAGTTCTTTTCCGATTTTAAATACATCCCCTGCGCCGACAGTTAAAACAACATCTCCAGGCTTTGCGTTTTCTTTTATATATCTTACGGTTGCTCCAAAGTCGTTCATATAAACCGCTTTTGGAATTGCAAGGGCAAGGTCTGTGCTGTGAATTTTCCCGTCATATTTCTCTCTTGCAGAATAAACATCCTCAATAATGAGCTTATCTGCAATAGGAAGGACCTCTACGAACTCATCAAAAAGGCTCAGCGTTCTTGAATAGGTATGAGGTTGGAAAATACACCACACATTATTATAGCCCTGCTCTTTCACCATAGAAAGAGTTGCCTTGATTTCTGTGGGATGGTGGGCATAGTCATCAATTACAGGAATGCCGTTGAATTCTCCAAGCTTTTCAAATCTGCGTTTTGCTCCAGAAAAGCTTTCCAATCCCTCTTTAATAGCCTCTTTTGAAGCCCCAAGGCAGTACGCCGCAGCGAGAGCTCCCAGCGCATTTAAGATGTTATGCTCCCCTGCCACCTGCATACTTAAAGAAAGGAAAAATTCGCCCTTGTAAAACACATCAAAGGAAGCTCCCTTATTCTCGTTTATCTTTATATTTTCTGCCACAAAATCTGCCATTTTGTCTTTTATTGCATATTTAACTATATTTGTATGTGTGTTTTGCACAACAGAAAGGGTGTTTTTATCGTCAGAACATACAATAATGTGCCCTAAGGGGGTATTTAGGCTTGCAAATTTTTTAAAAGATGTTATAATATTAGTTAGATTGCCAAAGTAATCTAAATGATCGGCTTCAATATTAGTAATTATTGACAAAAAAGGTCGAAAATTGAGAAAACTTTCAACATATTCGCAGGCCTCGCAGACGAGGTAATCTGTCGCCCCTATTTTGTAATTTCCGTTTATTTGCGGAAGTTCTCCTCCAACGAGGATGGTGGGGTCCATTTTTGCGTTTAAAAGTATAAGAGACAACATAGAAGTTGTTGTGGTTTTACCGTGTGTTCCCGCCACTGCGATAGGGTAACGGTAGAGAGTCATAAGCTGACCTAAAAGCTGAGCTCGTTCTAAACATGGGATTTCTTTTTCCTTTGCCATAAGGAGTTCAGGGTCGTCCTTTGCAATTGCTGCTGTATAGCAAACAAGGTCCGGATTTTCTATATTCTCCGCCTTTTGACCCTCAATAACTAAAACGCCGAGCTTTTCAAGGTTGTCTGTAAGATTGGTTTTTGTTCGATCGCTGCCACTTACTTTAAAACCCAAAGAAAGCAGGATGTGAGCAATGGCGCTCATGCTTATCCCGCCAATTCCAATCATATGTATATGTGAACCGGGTGCTAAATTTTTAATATTGAAATCATTCATTCTAAAAAAGCTCCTTCGGAAAAATTTGGCTATATACTAAGTATATCACAAAGGCGCGGAAATATCAATAATTTTAAAAGGGAAAAGAATTAAATTTTACATAAATCCAATTAAGGAGGACCTGAAATGACTATTACAGACATTAAGGTTAGGAAAATCAACGCAAAAGGAAGAATGAAAGCCGTTGTTTCCGTTACTTTTGATGATGCATTCGTTGTTCACGATATTAAAGTTATCGAAGGACAGGAAAAGCTCTTTATCGCTATGCCAAGCATTAAGACTCCGGACGGCGAATTCAAAGATATCGCTCATCCTATTAACAGCGAAACAAGAGAACTTCTTCAAACTGCAATTCTCGCTAAATTTGAAGAAGTTATGGCTGAAAATCCTGAAGAACCTGAAGAAATTTAAATTGTCTAGATATGGGGATTATTCCTTACCAAATAAAGGCGAAGCTATTAAGCTTCGCCTTTATTTCTTTTTAAATCAAAAAGGAGATGCATTCGCATCTCCTTTTTTAATTATTCTTATTCGGTTTCCTCTTCAAAAATGATAACCATTTTTGGTGTTCCGCTTGTAATATGAACTAAAACTCTTGCCGCAGAATCCGGTGCTTTTTCGTATGTTGAAACACCATCAAAGCAATCTACACCTTTTCCAAGATAGGTAATTTCTACCTCAGAGCCTGTTGTGTCATAGCTGAAGAAGTTTGTGTTTGCGAACTTGTTATCGCTTATTCTTACTGTCTGAGTTAAGTCAGCAGGGTCAAAACCTTCATCCTCTGGGTCAAGGACCACAATCACTTCTCCGTCTGCTCTTTCATAGAGAATTCCTAAAACAATCTTAATGCTGGCAGACGCATCTTCTTTTGAGGCAACATCATCTCTGTGGTGATTATTATCCCACGCAAAGAGGAATGGTTCTGTATCGCCGTAGCTATAATGAATATCCTCTGCCTTAAGGGTTACATATCCGTTAGCGTCAGCGCCGAATCTTACCAAATCACCTTCGTTAAGATCTTCAATATCCTCCTCTGAATCATCAGAGATATAATACATAGCCTGGCTCCATTCGTCATCGCCGTATGCACCATTCTCCCAGCCGTATACAGCGCTTAATGTTTCGCCTGTTATTTCGTCATATGTGTTTTCAAATCTGTCAAATCTGAAGAGTGGGGTATTATAGCTTACCTCAAAGGCACTGGATGCCCCAAAAAGGACTACAACCTTTGCATTCTTTGATGTTGTCATATCGAAAACTTCAACTTTATAGTTTCCGTTTCTGGTAAAATCTGAAGAGCTTCCCTTCCTGAAATCGTCTGCTTCTCCGCTTTCAGGAACAACGAAAATTACCGCGCCGCTTAAAAACACGCTATCATCAAATTTCTTGCTGTTTGTTTCATAAGAAGTGTCATCATCTCTTGTGAAACCATTATACATTACAAGATTGTCGTTTGTCGCTGTCGCTCCGCTACCACTTTTATTTGTAACGGTTATAAGCTCATCTATAACAGTCTCGCCTTTAACGATTTTTGTTGAATACTTAACTACCTGTCTGTAATCACTTACGCCGTAAGTATCAGAAGAAGCTTCCATAAGACCATCCATAGCCCCTGACACATCTCCGTCAACAGCATCCCCGTTTATTTTAGAGGTTGAGTGGAGCGAGAACCAGGTCTTTGCTCCGCTTTGAGTCAAAATCTGTAAGCTTCCGCTTCCTTCTCCAAAGCCGGAGCTGTCTTCGATGGCACAATCAATAATATATCCATAGCTTACTTTTGTAGCATTTTCGTCTGCAATATAAGCAAAGATTTCATTGTTTATATCCATAAAGAACGAATATGTTTCACCCTTGCTTGGTTCAGGAACAGTATCGCTTCCGCTTACCCAAGGAGCTATTGGAGAATATTTATATTCCTTTGTTCCAACAGTAACGCCTTTGCTTGAACGGCTCTTAACCTCTCCGTTTACAGGATTACCCATAATAACAACTGTTATAAGCTTTGTTCCGCCGTTATCGTGGCTTTCCTTAACGCAAATCGCCTTGTTCTTCTTGATTGAAGAGAAAGAAAGAGGTCTTCCGTCAACATCAACAAAGTTAATTATCTGGCTGTCATCTGTATAATTTAATGTTATATATTTGGGGGCAGACGGAGTTGTTATATTATCTGTTATTTTGTAATTTGAAGTTGTTACCGCAGATACCGCGTAAACATCATAACTGTCAATAAAGAGCACATCATAGTCATTGTCCCCATCTCTGTTAAGAAGAGAAATCTGTCCAACAGCAGGAATCATAGTGTCATCATCAAAACGGCTGTCCTCCGGACTGTCGCCGTAGAGCTTACCATTATATATAACTACATTTTCAGCGTCGATATTGTAGTAAGAAACAGTTTTTGCTGATTCGCTTCTGTAATACGCAAGTTTTGTTGCGCCGCTGTCAGATGGCTCAATCATTGATGCAGAAACAGTTTCCTGCTTGGTGTTTTTCTTAACATCGCACATTACGATTTCGCCATAGTCAGAGCCTTTTCCCGGCTTATAATAGAATGTTATGTTTGCACCTAACATATCATCATAATCCTTAGTGCTTTGAACTTTATACACCACATTTTTTGTATGGCCGTCTCCGTCCTCAACCATAATCATAATCTCATTTTCTTTGAGGTCAACATCAGGAGTTTCAAGGCTTGTATGTGTGTTGGAAGCGAGTATACCTTCTTCCTTATAAATACCGAGATATGCCTCCATTATTGTTGTAGAGGAAACAAGTCCGTCTTTTCTTGTGTTTACACCGAGAGTGTCGTATATAAGCTGAGCAATACAAGAACGGGTTGCCGGAGTTCCAAGGCTACCTACTGCATTCTTTGTTATTCCAAGCTTCTGTGCTGAGTTATAATAACTTTCATACCAAACTGTCTGGCTTGGTGCTGAGAAGTTTTCATAGCCTATTGCACGGATAATCATTGTAAGAAGTCGGATCGTAGCCA
>JAZSPE010000195.1:0-7683 GCA_045537265.1 Clostridia bacterium
AACCTCTGCCTCAGGATATTTTTCTTTAACAGTCTCGGCAATGGCATTTTCAATATCGTCGCGAACTTTTGGTGCAGATAAAGTTAATCTGTTGTCGCAATATACAGGGCTCTTAATTCCGCTTGCCCAAGTAAAAGGTTCTTCGGGTCTTAAAAATACCGCGCCAATGCTTAATAAATCCTGTGCAATCAATGTTTTAATGTTTTCCATTTCTATTTCCTCCTAAGTTTAGTCAATAAATTCTGCAACGCATCTTTCGTATGCTGCCACAGGGTCATCTGCCACTGTAATCGGTCTTCCCACAACGATATAGTCAGAGCCGATTTCCTTAGCTTTTTCCGGAGTTGTTATTCTTACCTGGTCCCCAACATCCCCGCCTGCAAATCTTATTCCAGGGGTTACTGTTAAAAACTCTTTTCCGCAAACATCCTTAACCTTGCTTGCTTCAAGTGGTGAACATACAACGCCGTCAAGACCGCATTCGGACGCATTTTTTGCATATTTCATAACAACTTCATCAAGAGGTGCATCAATGAGCAAGTCATTTTTCATTCTCTCTTCACTTGTTGATGTGAGCATTGTTACTGCGATTAAAAGAGGACGACTTCCATCTTCTCTTGTCAATCCTTCAAGGGCAGCTTCCATCATTGCTTTTGTTCCGAAAGCGTGAAGATTTACCATATCGACATCAAGGCGAGATAAAACCGCCATTGATTTTTTAACTGTGTTTGGAATATCGCAAAGCTTTAAATCAAGAAATATCTTATGACCTCTTGCCTTAATTTCTTTAACAATTTCAGGACCTGCAGAATAATACAGCTCCATCCCAATTTTAACATAAGGCTTTCTCTGGGTAAACTTATCCAAAAAGTTTAAAGTTTCCTCTTTGCTGGCAAAATCGCAAGCAATAATTACATCCTTTCCCATTAGTGGGCACCTCCTATAATGTCGCTTAACTTTTCTATTTTATATTTTTCACAAAGAGCAGGTAGCTCTTCAATGATATTCTTGCAAACATACGGCTCAGTTAAATTTGCCGCACCAACCTGCACCGCAGTTGCACCTGCAAGCATCATTTCAATAACATTTTCAGCAGTTGCAACTCCGCCAACCCCCATAATAGGGATTTTGACGGCTTCATAAACATCGTATATCATTCTGATTGCAATAGGGAAAATTGCGGGGCCTGAAAAACCGCCTTTTTTGTTGAAGATAACAGGCTTTCTTGTCTTTAAATCAATCTTCATCCCCATAAGTGTATTGATGAGGGTAAGTCCGTCCGCTCCTGCATCTTCGCAGGCTTTTGCAATCTCTACAATATCTGTAACATTGGGAGAAAGTTTTATGAAAACAGGCTTATCCGTAACAGCCTTAACCCGTCTTGTAACCTCTGCCGCATTTTTAGCGTCAGTTCCAAAACTCATTCCGCCCGCGTGAACATTGGGACAGCTTATATTAACTTCAATAATTCCGATTTCAGGAACTTCCCCTAACTTTTCGCAGTTGTATGTATACTCATCAAGGGAAAAGCCTCCAACATTTGCAATTGCTTTTTTATTAAAGCACTCCCTAAGCTTTGGTATTTCCTCGGAAATAACTTTTTCAACGCCTGGATTTTGAAGACCAACCGAGTTTATCATTCCCTCTCTGCATTCTGCAATTCTGGGGAGAGGGTTGCCAAAGCGTGGCTCTTTTGTGGTACCCTTTAATGAAATACTTCCCAAAATATTTATATCATAAAGTTCAGAGAATTCATATCCGAAACCATATGTTCCGCTTGCAGGAATTATGGGATTATCAAGGCGAAGTCCGCCTAAATTAACGCTTAAATCTACCATATTATTTCCTCCTTACTAAGAACAGGGCCGTCTTTACAAATTCGCTTGTTTCCATATTTTGTTTCACAGGAGCATCCCATACACGCTCCAAAACCGCATCCCATTCTCGCCTCAAAACTAAGCTCGCCTGATGTTTTTGATGCATCATACACGCCTTTAAGCATAGGCTCAGGACCGCAGGTATAAAAATATGTATAATCTTCTATTTCTTTCATTGCGTCGGTTACAAAGCCTTTTATACCCTCAGTGCCGTCGTTTGTTGTGACATAAACCTTTGCACCAAGCTTTTCAAATTCAGCTTTATAGAAAACATCTTCCTTGCTCATAAAGCCCATAATAACCGTAACATCTCTGCCCTTTTCTATAAGCTTTCTGCAAAGATTGAACATTGGTGGAACACCAACCCCTCCACCTATTAAAAGAGGCTTATTTCCGCTTTTTTCTATATCAAAGCCATTGCCAAGGCCTGTCAAAATATCAAGCTTTCCGCCTTCCATTTTGCTCATTTTTTCTGTACCTTCGCCAACAACCTTATAGATGATTGTTATTGTTTTGTCATCATAGTCACAAACTGAGATAGGTCGTCTTAAAAATAGGCCGTCAAGTTTTATATTTATAAACTGCCCAGGGCGGACTAAATCGGAGGTGTCCCCATAGAGGACCATCTCATAAATATCCCTTGCAATTTTTTTGTTTGATACTATATCAAATAAACTTTGTTTCATTATTCTTCCTCCAGATATGCAATTTCCCCGTTTGAAACGGTCATCTTGCATTTGCCATATACTTCTTCGCCTTCAAAAGGTGTCGCCTTGCCCATCGATGAAAACTCATCAGGGTTAATGGTGTATTTCTCATTTAAATCAAACACAGTAAAGTTTGCAACTTCTCCTGCCTTAATGCCTGTTTTTATGTTAAATCGTTTTGATGGGTTTATGCTCAAAAGCTTTACAAGTGATTCCAAACTCATTTTACCTGTTTTAACAAATTTAGTATACATCACAGGGAAGGCTGTTTCAATCCCAACAACACCCATCAGGCTGTCTTTCAAGCCTTTGCTTTTTTCCTCTTTGGAATGGGGCGCGTGGTCTGTTGCAATCATATCAATCGTGCCATCTTTTATTCCTTCTACCAAAGCATCTCTGTCCTTTGCACTTCGGATTGGAGGATTCATTTTAAATCTCCCCTCGTCATTTATATCCATATCGCAAAGTGTAAGATAATGAGGTCCCGTTTCGCAGGTTATATCAACCCCGTCAACCTTAGCTTGTCTGATTAAATCAACGCTTTCCTTAGTAGAAATATGGCAGACATGATACTTAGCTTTTGTTTCTTTTAAAAGCTCAATATCTCTTTTTATAGGGAGCCATTCACTCTCAGAGCAAATCCCCTTATGCCCGTTCACTTTGGCATATTCCCCGTCATGAATATATCCGCCCTTTAAGAGGGAATTTTCTTCGCAATGAGCAACAATAATTTTATCAAGAGCTTTCGCTTTCTCCATGGCGTTCTTCATCATCTCAGCATTTTGAACGCCTCTGCCGTCATCGGAAAAGCCAACAACATAATCTGCCATCCCTTCCATATCGGAAAGTTCCTCCCCTTTTTCTCCGCAAGTAATAGAGCCATAAGGATAAACTGAGATAACTGCATCTTTTTCAATTATATCGGTCTGTGTTTTGAGGTTTGATACGCTGTCAGGAACAGGGTCTAAATTTGGCATAGAGCAAACCGCAGTATATCCACCCTTAGCGGATGCCATAGTTCCCGATTTTATTGTTTCTTTATATGAAAAACCCGGTTCTCGAAGATGCACATGAACATCAATAAAACCGGGGAAAACATAACAATTTTCAAAATCAAATAGACTACGGCTCTCGTCCGCAGTTGCATTAGAAATTTCAGATACCAATCCGTTGTCAATGAATATATTTTTCTTCTTAAAAGAATTGTCTTCATAAACCATAGCGTTTATTATGGCAAACTTCATTTTGTCTTACGCTCCTTTGTATTGATATCTTATATATTTTACCACACAGCAAAGCCTTTGTCAAGAAAAACGGCTCCCTTTATTTATTAAAAAAGAGAAAACACCGTGCTGAAAATACACGGTGTTTTCTCTACTGAAAAGGGGCTGTCTGCAACCCGAGCAGACATCAACAGGGTTTAAATGTATAACTCATCTCTTAACACTTGATTAAGGGATGAAGGCAATACCTTACTTTCGCACAAGAAGCGACACCAGCAGTTTGCTTCTTCTTCCATAAAGAAAAGCTCAGGGGATATGTTTTCCCTTATGTCGCCTTTAAATGTTTCGCGTCCAATTATCTTATATTTTTCGCCCTTAATGGCTTTGTATTCAACTAAAATCTCGCCTTCTTCAAAGCTTTCTCTAAAAGTAAATTCCATATAACCTTTCTCCGTATTTCCTTGCGTCCTTTTGCGACGACCGTCTGTATCACTATTATCCCATAACAGCTATCAATTTTCAACGACACTTTTTAAAAATTTTTTAAATCGCAAAATTCCTTATTATATGGCGATTTTTTACTTTTTTCTCTGAATTTTATATTATTATGTAACCCACTTTTTCAAAAAAATATGTCAAAAGAAACACTTTTGACATATAAATTTTTATTCAATTGTTCGCCCTAAAAAACCTGCCGCAACTTCCACAAGCTTGGTTTCGGTATCGGTCGGATCTTCCCCTTCAGATTTTGCCAAAAGCACCACAGAGCCTATGCTGTCTCCCTCATGGATTATTGGAGCCACAACCCCGGCTTTATGATTTTCATTATCCTCAATAATACTGACCTTTTTATTATTTGGATTTGCCACAAAAATTGTTTTGCCATCCATAATCTTTTCAAGCTGAGGAGAAATCTTCTTATCGCTTAGCTCCTTTTTGGAAACGCCCGAAACTGCAATTATTGTATCCTTATCGGAAATACAAGTTGCAAGGCCTGATGCTTTTGATAAGGCCTCGGCATATTGCCGTGCGAATTCCCCAAGTTCTCCTATGGGAGAATACTTCTTAAATATAACCGTTCCGTCACTTTCCGTAAAAATTTCAAGAGGATCTCCCTCCCTTATCCGCATAGTTCTTCTTATTTCCTTGGGAATAACAACTCTGCCTAAATCATCTATTCTCCTTACAATTCCGGTTGCTTTCATTTTATTAAAAACTCCTTTTTGGTTGATTTTCAAAGTTATTGTTTGCAATTAAGGAATTTTTATGTAAGGAAAAGCTTGGGAAAACACAATCATTTTTTAACAAAAAAAGGCAGTCAAAAGACTGCCTCTTATTTGCTTATTAGTTATCTTCAACAATTATATAAGAACCTTCAAGAGATGCGTCAATAACGCCCTTTGTTCCGTCAGCATATTTTCTTAAAGTAAACTTATCCATAACAGGAATAAGGTATGCACCAGGAGCAGCAGTTTTTATTAAACCAACCTCGCCGCTGATTGTAGCACTTCCGCCTCTTACAGCAGCGTTAACGCCCTTGATATCCTTGAATTCTACTTCCTTAACGCCATCGCCGATTATAATGATATCGCCTTCATATACAGAGCCGGTCTGTTCAAGTTCAACGCCGTCAAAAATAACACCATCGCAACGAACTAATGTGTTACCCTTTGGAAGTTCTTTATATGTTCCAGGAGTATCAATATATGTTGTAACAAGCTTATCCATAATTTTCGCAAACTCTACACGATTTATAGGAGATGTTGGATTAAGCTTTGCGCCGTCATAATATCCGCCGGAAACTATTTTTGCAACTCCACTTTTTGCCCAGCTTGCAACACTATCTTTATCAGCATAACCATCTAAGGCATCTTCTTTCTCGTATCTTAAATCAAAAACTCTTGATAATACCAAAAATGCTTCCTGATAAGTTATTTCTTTATTAGGATAGAGAGATCTTCCCCCATCGCCCTGGAAAGCACCCATAGCTACCGCACGGCTCATGTCTGTATAGAACCACGCCGTTTTAGGAGTATCTTTAAACTTTGCAATATCAGTTTCTCTTGTTGCGCCCATAGCACGAACAACAATTGTTCCCATCTGAGCACGGGTAAGAGTCATATATGGAGCAATTTCGGTGTCGCTTATACCTTTAATAAGGCCGTTTTCAACAGCTTTTGTAAGAGCTGCTTTTTCAACCTCGTCTTTTGGCATATCAACAAAACCTGCAAAAGCAGAAACTGTCAAGATACCTACTATCATAACCAAACTAACAACTTTTTTAAGAAAATTTCTCATTGGATTATCCTCCCTTTCTCACTTAATAATTGTAACATTTTTATTTTTCCTTGTCAAGAAGATATATAGCGAAAGTTCTTGAAAAATGTAAAACTCTATGATATAATTGTTTATGCAAATTTAGAAAGAAGGATACAGGCCATGGAACTATTAAAAGAGCGTATATTAAAAGACGGCATTGTTAAAGAAGGAAATGTTTTAAAGGTTGACAGCTTTTTAAATCACCGTATGGACATAAACCTTTTTCAAGAGATTGGGAAAGAGTTTAAAAAGCGTTTCGAAGGCGAAGAAATAAACAAGATCTTGACCGTTGAGGCCTCCGGAATAGGCATTGCCTGTGTTGTTGCTCAATATTTTAATGTTCCTGTGGTTTTTGCTAAAAAGAACAGTACCAAAAACATTGCCGGAGATGTCTATCGTGCTAAGGTTGAATCCTTTACTCACGGCAGAGTTTACGATGTTATTGTTGCTAAGGAATATTTAAAACCGGAAGATAAAGTTCTTGTTATTGACGACTTTCTGGCAAACGGCTGTGCGCTTTTGGGCCTTGCGGAAATCATTGAAAACTCAGGGGCAACTCTGGTTGGAGCTGGAATCGTTATTGAGAAAGGTTTCCAAAACGGCGGTAAGCTTATAAGAGAGAAGGGAATTCGTCTTGAATCTCTGGCAATCGTTGATGATATGTCCGATGGAAAAATCAAATTCAGATAAAAAATATATACAAAAATCCTCGTATCGATTGATACGAGGATTTTTTTGGTCGGAGTGACAAGACTTGAACTTGCGGCCCCTAGACCCCCAGTCTAGTGCGCTACCAACTGCGCCACACCCCGATATGCTGATTATCCGCATATAAAGCTATATTTCCGTATCATTATATACGAATAATCAGAAAAAGTCAAGGCAAATTATGTCTTATTACGCCCGAAGGTATCGTCTGCCGAGAGTTTTCTCAAAGACATAATATGACACTACCGATATAGTAATGCAGGCTCCGCCAAGGAGTAACAGCAAAAACGAATTATTGTCAATCATTTTCCCTGAAATAAATGTTGCCACGGTAGTCCCTGACATATGAGTCAGCATTCGTATGGCAGAATAGGTGCCCATATGCTCATATCCCACGATTTGAGTAACATAAACCGGAATGCCATAATCAACGAAAGTGAAAAATAACCAGGTCAGAGAATACATTAAAACAAATACCATAGGATTTTTATTGGCAATCATAAGACAAAGGAACACCGTTCCAATGAGCCCACCAACAAGAACACATTTTATAACTCTTACCTTTCTGTAAATCTGCCCGAAAATAATGCACCCGATAACTACGGAAATCGCCATAGCAACAGAGAGCAGTGAAGAAATGCTTTCAGATGCACCAAGCTGTGCAATCATAATTACAGCGCTCATTCCCAAAATTCCACTTCCTATTCCACGAAGAAAATTAGGAACTATGAGAAATTTCATAAAAGGAGTTTTCAAAACTGTCCAGATCTCTTTTGCTATATTTTTCTGCTTAACATTTTCAAGCTCTGCCTCGTATTTTTTCACTGAAAATATTGCAACAACCCCTGA
>JAZSPE010000136.1:0-5585 GCA_045537265.1 Clostridia bacterium
TAATAAAGGCTAAAATGGTATCTTTAACTATGGGACTTTTCTTTGATTTCCTGCTAACATAGTCCATATATTCTTTTTTTGTGTAACTCAAATAAATCCCTCCCGGAATATAGATTTATTTTAGTTTGCACATTTTGGCAAAAAAAATACGGTGCTAAGCACCGTATTTACTGTTTTCTTATTTTCGATATAAAATAGAAAATTAAATAAATTATAAGATTTGCAACGACCACGGTTGCCCCTGTTGGGGAGTCTAAGATAAAGGACAAAACCAGGCCAAAAATAAAGGAGACCACAGAGATTATTGCCGAAAGAATAATAACCGCGCCAAAGCTTTTGCAAACTTTAAGGGAAGAGAGAGCAGGGAAGATGATGAGACTTGAAATAAGCATTGCTCCCATCATTCGCATTCCTAAAACAATGGTTATTGCCGTTAAAATTGCGATGAACGAATTGAAAAGGTTTGTGTTTGTCCCCGTTGCCTTTGCAAAAGATTCGTCAAAGGTTATTGCGAAAATTCTGTTATAGAATAAAACGAAAAGAACTAAAACAAGGAGGGATAAAGCGATGCTTAAAGCCACATCCGCCTTTGTCATAACTAAGATGCTTCCAAACATATAATTGGAAATATCCGTTGTTATTCCCTTTGTCATTGAAACAATCATAACCCCGATTGCAACGGAAGAAGTGGAGATAAGAGCGATTGCGCTGTCTCCGAACAGTCTGCTTTTTTCGTTAACTTTAAGAAGCAAGAATGCCGAAATAACCGTGGCGGGAATTGCAACATATAAAGGTGCAAGGTTTAAGGCGAGAGCAACAGCCATTGCTCCAAAGCCAACATGGGAAAGGCCGTCCCCGATCATTGAGTATCTTTTAAGAACAAGGCTTACTCCCAAAAGAGCACAGCAAAGGGAAACTAAAACTCCCACAATAAGAGCATTTCTTAAAAAGGAGTAAGATAAAAATGCATTAAAAATATCAGCCATTTTTCTTCCCTCCTAAAAACCGCTTCCCGAATTCGCTCTTTTCATATTCTTTGGAAGTGCCAAAGAAGAAAGAACAATCCTCTCCTAAGTGGAGAACCTTGTTTGCCTCTTTGACGGCACCTTCTAGGCTATGGGAAACCATTATAATTGTTATGCCGTGCTTACGGTTAAGCTCTCGCAAAATGCCGTATAAATCACGGACAGCAAGAGGGTCAAGCCCAGCCTCCGGCTCGTCTAAAAGAAGAAGACGCTTTGTGCTGCACATAGCTCTGGCTAAAAGAACTCTTTGCTGTTGCCCTCCTGATAAGGTGCGATAGCTTTTATTCTTTATATCGGAAATTCCAAAAAGGGAAAGCATATCCTTTGCCTTTTCCTTGTGTGCCTTTGAATAGAAAAGCCGTCCATTTAAATCGTTTAAAAATCCCGAGAGAACAACCTCGAAAACTGTTGCAGGGAAGTCTTTCTGAATGGTTGTCTGCTGAGGCAGGTAACCGATGTGGTTAAAAAGACTTTTCTCCGTAACGATATGCCCCGTATCAGGAGCGATAAGACCTAAAAGGCATTTTATAAGGGTACTCTTTCCTGAGCCGTTTTCCCCTACAATGCAGAGATAATCTCCCTCGTCAATGGTAAAGGAAAGGTCTTTTAAAACAGGCGTTTTGGAAAAGGCGATGCTTAGATTTTCGCAAATTATTATATTCATAAACTAAACGCCTCCTTTAAAACTTCGTAATTATTTTTCATAAGTTCAATATAGGTAACTCCCGAGAGAAGCTGTTCCTTTGTTATATTGTGGCAGGAGTGAAGCTCCTTCATTGTGGCTCCCGTGTCCTCGCAAACGGCAGTTGCGACAGTTTTGTTTGAAAATTCAAGATGGAAAACTGTTTTTATGTTCTCTTTTTTAACCGTATCAATAAGCCTTGTGATTATCTTAGGTGTAGGCTCGCTATCCTCTGTGCAGGAGTGATATGCCGAATGGTAAGTGAGGTCATAATCCTCTGCAAAATGAGAAAAAGGAAAACGGTCTGCAACCACGAGGGTTTGCCCATTTGAATTTTCAAATAATTCTGTAAAGTCTTCATCAAGTTTTTTAAGCTCGTTTATATATCTTTTTGCATTAGCCTTATAAAAAATAGAGTTTTCACGGTCAAGGTCGCATATTTCCAGGGAAATACCTGAAACTATATCTTCCGAAAATCTAAGGGAGGTCCAGATATGCTCATCAACTTCGTGCAGGCTATGGCTGTGGAAGCTATGCTCTATAAAATGATGGTCCTCCTGACAAATTTCGACAAAATCCATCATTTTAATTGTTCTCGGCCTTTTGTCAAGAGAGGAAATAATATCGCTGGCCCAAAAGTCACTTTCTCCCCCTGTATAAATAAAAATGTCGCACTCTGAAATCTTTATAATATCCTTTGCGGTAGGCTCAAAGGTGTGGCTTTCTCCCCCGGGTGGAAGAAGAAGGCTGACAGTGCCCTTGTCGCCGACGATATGTTTTGCAAAGTCATAGGCAGGGAAGTTAAGAGCAACAATGTTAAAATCCGTCGCCTCTTTTTCTTTGCAGGAAGAAAGGCTTATTACAGAAAGAAAAACAAAGAGAAATACTGCAAGAATTTTCTTCATAATAATAAACCTCCTATCTTTAAAATACATAGTGAAATTTTAACACCAAAGAGGGGATTTGTCAAGGAAATGATAAGGGCGAGGCCCTTTCGGACCCCGCCCTTTTTAAGCTCTTTATTTTATAACCCCAAGACCGCTTTGGAGGATAACTTGCTGACCGAACTCGCCCTGCATAAGCTCAATAAATTTATCAACCTTTTCGTTTTTCTCATCACGGACAACTGCATAATAATTTGTTGTGTAAGGATAAGTTCCGTTTCCGATTGTTTCATCTGTTGGAGCAACCCCATCAATGCTCATAAGCTTTAAGTCCATAGGTCCTAAAACATATTTAACATTGTTGAAGTAATAATAGAGGCTGTAGCCCATAGCGATTTTATCAGGATTTTGGCGGTTGAAATCGTCAACATCTGTTAAGATGCTCGCCATTATAAGGGAAATTCTTTCCTGAGCAATTTGTTCATTTATGGGTTTTCCGTCTAAGATAAAGTTTTCCATCTGGGCATGGCTTCCGCTGTCATTGTTTCTGCAATAAGCAACAAGCTCTTTGTCATCTCCGCCGATTTCTTTCCAGTTTTTAATGCCGTTGTTTACATATATTTCGTGGAGAGCCCCAGTTGTTATATTGTCTGCCTTGTTGTCTTTATCCGTAAAGAAGATGAGAGCCTCGTTTGCGATTGGAACGAATTTAAGATTAACGCCCTTTTCTTTTGCGTAATTTAAGACTTCTTCTCCCGGGTCAGGAACGAAAATCATTTCCACTTCGCCGTCTATGAGGCGTTTATAGGAATTGGTGGTCTTTGAATGAGCCTTTGGAAAACTTTCCAGATTTTCGTGGTTCTGATAAAAGGCGCTGTAAATATTTCTTGTTATGTCATAGGTTGAGGTTGAACCGTCAAGGATTGGAATTTCAATATGAGAAGCTCCATCTTTTAAAATTGCAGGAGCGTTGTTATCCAAAAATCTTCTTGTTAAGAAGTAGAGGAAATCTGCACATTCCCCTCTTGTTACAGCTTTTCTGGGGTTTGCGAAATATTCGTCGTCGGAGGTGTCCATAAAGTCGTGGTCAACCATTTCATAAAGAATCTGATAACCGTTTGAAAGAAGAGCCTCATAGGCTGGTTTTGCAAAATCGGAAATGCTGTTAAAATCGTCAAGATACATATGGGAAGCCACTGCGTCCTCATTGATACCGCCAAGACGGTTTATCATTCTGTATGACATTGTTATAAGCTGTTCACGGTTTATAATCATTTCGGGGTAAAAATATTCGCCTTTTGCGAAAACTCCCTCCTGAACAAGAGCCATAATGTCCTCGCGACACCAGCTGCTATCTTCTATATCAGGGAAGATGGAAGATGGTGCATTTTCTGTGTTTATGGAGAAAAGTCTTCTGAAAACTGCCGCCATTTCAGCTCTGGAAAGCTCTTTTTCAGGTTTAAAAGTTCCGTCAGGGAAGCCTTTCAAAACCCCTCTTGCGCTCATTTCCCGAATGGCCATGGAGTAATGGCTGTTTTCGTCTGCCCCGTCCGTGTATTTTGGAACATAAGGAACCTTTTCAATAGTAAAGTCGCCGTCTGTATAAACATAAGAATAACCGTCAAGAGGTCCTATGGCAAGAGGAATAATCTCGCCTGTCATCGTATCTTTGGCGACATAAACATAGTCGCTTCCGTAGTTATATCCTTCGTCTGATTTGAGGTATTTTACATCTTTTTCAGCATAGACCACAAAGGATGCAAAAACAAAGGTTAAAGCGAGTATTAAAGCAAATAGTTTTTTCATGAGTTATCCCTCCTTTTTATGTTAATTAAATTATAACACTTTTCTTTTAAAACTTCAATATTTTACACCAAAATTTATGGCAGACATATTATATAAAAAGAGAAAATATATAGGAAAGGTGATGATTATGCGAGAGCTTTGTTTTATCGGCGGAGATAAGCGCCAGATACGAGTTATAAATAATATGGCAAAGTTTTGCCCTCATATAAAAATATATGGTTTTGATAAGGCAGAGGAAGAGCTAAGTGTAAATGTAACTCTTTGCGACTCAATAAGCGATGCCACAGAAAATGTTGAGGCGGTTATTCTGCCTCTTCCATATACAAAGGGACGGGAAATGATAAATGCTCCATTTTCGTCGGAAGAAATTCATACAGGAGATGTTCTTCGGAATATGAAGGAGGGCCAGCTTCTGCTTTTGGGAAAGGCTGACGAGGGAATAAACGCCATCGCCAAGCTTTGCAAAATTAAAAGCATTGACTATCTTGAAAGAGAAGAACTTGCAATCTTAAACGCAATTCCAACGGCGGAGGGGGCAATAGAAATTGCTATGCGTGAAACGCCCTATGCTTTAAGCCTGAGCCGATGTCTTGTTCTGGGAAATGGGAAAATCGGAAAAGTCCTCTCTAAAATGCTAAGTGGTCTTGGGGCAAAAGTAACTGTTTGCGTTCGGAAATATAAAGATAAAGCCTATTGCAAATCCCTTGGGATTGACAGTATATTTTTCAGCGAATTAGGGGATAGAATAGGGGAATACGATGTCATTTTCAACACGGCCCCTGCCCTTGTTATAGGCTATCGGATGCTCCAAAAGGTCAGGAAGGAAAGCCTTATAATTGACCTTGCATCAAAACCTGGCGGGGTGGATTTTGAAACTGCCGAGCAAATGGGGAAAAGGGTTATATGGGCATTGTCTTTACCGGGAGAAGTTGCCCCCGAGACCGCCGGAGATTTCATTTCGGAAACCCTTATTAATATTATGGAAGAAATGGGGGCGGTCTAGAAATGGAGAAAGAGAAAATCGGCTTTGCCCTGACAGGTTCCTTTTGCACCTTTGCCAAGGTTTTTCCCGAAGTAGAGAAATTGGCGGAGGAATATGAAATTATTCCCATAATGTCTGAAAAAAGCGCAGTTATTGTTCTGATTTCATCAAGCGCGGTTTCGTTTTGCGTTACCGTGCTGCCGTCT
>JAZSPE010000144.1:0-2374 GCA_045537265.1 Clostridia bacterium
GGAAATTTGTTACCAATATACAAAGCATATCGTTGAGCGTTACGGAGAAGAGGAAGTTTCAACTTGGCGTATTCATTGTTTAAATGAGCCTGATGTTGCAAATTTCTTTATGAGAGATGCGACAGTTGATGAAAGATGCACCGAATACTGCAAGCTTTATGACGGCTTTGAAAAAGGTGTTTTAAGAGCAACTGATAAGATTAAAATCGGCGGTCCTGCCTGGGCATTTTATTATGAATTTATGGAAGGCTTTTTAAAGTTCGTTAGAATGGAAAACAAGAAGATAGATTATATCTGTTTCCATAACTACGGAACTGACCCGCCATCAATTCAATCAGGAGAAAGACCTATTTGTGTTGAAAATCAGTTCACAAATTTCGAGAAAATGCGTGATCTTGTTGAAAAGTATTTTCCGGAGGGAATTGAGCTTATTCAGGATGAATGGGGAATGGGCACAGGCGGATTTTTAAATATTGAGCGCCATCCTTATTACATTACTCGTGAACATGAGGTTTTTTCAGCTTATTACGGACAAATGCTTACCAAATATGCAAAGGAATACACAAATTTAGGGGTTCAGATGATTTGTCTTTCCGGACAGCACGAAATGACCACTGAGTTTGAGGGCTTCAGAAACTTTTTCTCTCTTAATTTCATCAAAAAGCCAATTTATAATGCTTATGTTTTGGGCGCAAAGCTTAAAGAAAACATTTTGGCAGACGAAATTGATGGAGAATATGTAACCTCCCTTGCAACAAAGGATGACAACGGCGATTTAGCAATCCTCATAAACTATGCGGAGAAGTATTTTGACGAAAATCTTCCTGATGTAACAATTCCTGTTAAAATTTCAGGTGTTGAGGGCAAGAAAAAGATTTCTGTATGGAAAATCGATAGGGACAATACTAACCCATATCGTGTTTTCATAAAGGAAAATATGGATAAGAAACTCAATGAAGAGCAGATTGCTTACCTAAGAGATGTTGCGACACTTAAACCTGAAATTTCAGTTGTCCAGGCTGACGGCGAATTAGAGCTTGAAATCTCAACAACTGCAAACGGAACTGTTTTGGTTCAGGTAGAAAATAATTAAGCTGAGGTATAAAATATGTTACTTACAGATTATTTTAGAAGCGACAGGGACTTAACCTGGGATTATGCCAAGCAGTGCGGTGTAAACCACGGGGTAATAAGACTCCCTGAAACAGATGATTTTGATATTACAGATAAAAGCCATTGGGATACAGTTTATAAAAACTTTACAGACTTTGGAATTAAACCGCTCATTATTGAGCCTATGCCAAATGCTCTTCACGATCATATCAAGGCAGGGGATGAGATGAGAGATGAGTGTGTTGAAAAGGTTATAAAGATGTTCCCTATTATGGAAGAACTTGGCATAGAGTCAATCTGCTTTAACTTTATGGCTCATATCGGCTGGCTCAGAACAGGCAATGAGTTTAAAGAAAGAGGCGGAGCGCTGGTTACAGAGTTTGACCTTAACGACTTTAAGCCAACAGGCCAGAAAATTTCCGAGAAAGAGCTTTGGGATAATTATGAGTATTTTATAAAAGCGGTTATCCCTCATGCAGAAAAGCATGGAGTTAAATTGGCTCTCCATCCGGACGACCCACCACTTCCAAAGCTTGGTGATGTTTCAAGAATTATGATAAACTACGAAAACATAAAGAAAGCTATTTATGGCATCGTAGAAAGCGATAATTTAGGCGTAACAATGTGTCAGGCAACCTATCTTATGATGGGAGAGGACCTTTATAAAGTTATCCCTGAGCTTGCCAAAAAAATCTTTTTTGTTCATTTTAGAAATGCAACCGGAAACAAATATAAGTTCCGCGAGACTTTCCACGATAATGGCGAGATTGATATGGCAGACATTTTAAGACTTTATAAGAAGTGTGGCGTTGATGTTCCAATCCGTGTTGACCATGTTCCTCAAATGGCAGGGGAAAACTTAGGAGGCGGAATGGCAGGTTATACTGCTGTCGGCAGACTTTATGCAATAGGCTATCTTAAAGGTCTTATTGAAGCAATTGAAAAAGAATAAAATAAAAAAACACTTACAGGAAAACCCTGTAAGTGTTTTTTATTGTTTAATTATTTATAATAGAAAAACAAAAAGCCTACAAGTAAAATCTTGTAAGCTTTTTGTCGTTGGTGCGCCCGAAGCCGGAGAGAAAGCAAAACAATCCTGTGAATTGTTTTGCCTCGGAGGGGTCTCTTCCAAAGAACACGAGCTAAAGGCGAAGTGTGATTTGCGACAAAAAGTTTATAATAGAAAAACAAAAAGCCTACAAGTAAAATCTTGTAAGCTTTTTGTCGTTGGTGCGCCCGAAGAGACTTGAACTCCCACGTC
>JAZSPE010000198.1:0-1880 GCA_045537265.1 Clostridia bacterium
GTGCAATAACTTCGGCTAGGCGCTTTTCACAATGTTCAAGGAATTTATTCCAGATTTCACCATCAATAAACCTGTTCTCTCCCGTTGTTAAAAGCACTTCGGCTCGCTCATCGGTTTGGTTATTCCAAACGTGGTTGCCAATAAAGACGTCAACCTTCTCCTTTTTAAGCCTTTGAACAGAATTGCGGTAATCGTCGCGGCAGCCTTCATAATAAAGTTCCCCGGGCACTAAGGAGTTAGCGCCTGCGCCACCAAACATACCAACACGGTAAGTTTTACCATCCTCTTCGGTTTCAAAAAAGAAGGAAAGGGTACCTTTTGTGTGACCGGGTGTTTCCATAAAGGAAATGGTTGTGTTACCAAGTGTTAGGGTGTCGCCATCTTTAATCAAAATATCGGGATTAAAATATTCCTTTGCTTTTTCGGCATCTTCTTTACCAATTAAGGTTTTGCCACCGCACAAGTCTGCCATTGCGGCAGTGGCTTCAATATGGTCCCAATGCCAATGAGTATTGATAATGTACTTAACATCGGCAGGATTAAGCCCCAGTGTATGCATTGAATGAATAATAAGATAAAATGCATCAGAATATCCGGGGTCTATCATAATAAGACCATCACCAGTATCGATTATATGGCAAGAGCCCTGATATGTACCTACAAAATAAACATTACCTATAATTTTAAAGGGCTGCATTTTGCCCTCAAACGGCTTTTGCACAGTCTTTTTCATAGCAAACTTTGGTTCTGTATACATTTTAAAAGGTCTCCTCGATATTATTGTAAAATACTTAATCTATTTTAATTTTGGGCAGTTTCCAACGGAATTTTGCCGCAAGCGCCCTTACCGAAACAACAAAAGTTAAAACCAATACAGTTGCCAAAACGGTGTGATTTAGCTTCACACTTAGCAGATAATAAATAAGGCAACCCAAAATAGAGGCAACGGCATAAACGTGCTTGGTTAATATATAGGGCTTTTCATTAACAAGAATATCGCGCAAAACACCGCCGCCAACCGCCGTGATGGTGCCAACCGTTACAACGCCAAAAAGATCTAAACTATGCCTGATTGCAACCAATGCGCCCGAAGCGGCAAAGGATATTGTACCAATCCACTCCATAATTAGCAAAACAATTTCAGTTGACATAAAAATCCACCAACCTTTTAAACGTATTATAGCAAAAAAGGTGGGAAGGTGCAATACTCTATTACTTCCCAAAAATCCCGTGTGAATTTTATTCGAGGTAAGAGTGAAGAGGTAAGAGGTAAGAAGTAAGCCCCAAGAACTTATCGTCCTTGGGGCTTTGGAGGCACCACCCGGATTTGAACCGGGGCGTAAAGGTTTTGCAGACCTCTGCCTTACCACTTGGCTATGGTGCCTTATCTGTATTTAGTTTAATAAAGGACGCTTAAAATCTTTTTTAAGCGTCCTTTTGGAGCGGATTACGAGGCTCGAACTCGCTACCTCCACCTTGGCAAGGTGGCGCTCTACCAGATGAGCTAAATCCGCATAAATGGTGCCTCCGATCGGAATCGAACCAATGACACGGGGATTTTCAGTCCCCTGCTCTACCGACTGAGCTACAGAGGCATAAATGGCGACCTGGATGGGGCTCGAACCCACGACCTCTAGCGTGACAGGCTAGCGTTCTAACCAGCTGAACTACCAGGCCACATTTGGTGGGAACAACAGGGCTCGAACCTGTGACCCTCTGCTTGTAAGGCAGATGCTCTCCCAGCTGAGCTATGCTCCCACGACTGTGCCACGCGGTACTGCTTCCTCTTGAAACTCACCAGCGACAAGCATTATATTACCACAACGAATACTAATTGTCAACACTTTTTTATAATTTTTTTGAAAAAATTATTTTGCCGC
>JAZSPE010000059.1:0-4463 GCA_045537265.1 Clostridia bacterium
GCCGATGTATTCAGCAAGCTCAGGGCGGTTTGCCTTTCCTTCAGGAAGCTTAACCTTAAAGTTATCGTTAACGAGGTAGATACCATCGCTTTCCTTTGAAACAGTAACATCAATGAAGTTCATCTGTGGGCTTCCGATAAATCCAGCAACGAACATATTAGCAGGTTCGTTATAGATTTCAATCGGGCTTGCAGCCTGCTGGAGAATACCATCCTTCATAACAACGATTCTAGAGCCCATTGTCATAGCTTCTGTCTGGTCGTGTGTTACATATATAAATGTTGTTTCAAGCTTTCTGTGTAATTTACCGATTTCAGCACGCATCTGAACACGAAGCTTTGCATCAAGGTTAGAGAGCGGTTCGTCCAAAAGGAATACCTTTGGATTACGAACGATAGCACGGCCAAGAGCAACACGCTGTCTCTGTCCGCCGGATAAAGCCTTTGGCTTTCTCTCTAAAAGATGTTCAATTCCGAGAATCTGAGCAGCTTCCATAACCTTAGCTTTAATCTCTTCCTTTGGAACTTTTCTGAGTTTAAGACCAAATGCCATATTATCAAATACAGTCATATGAGGATAGAGAGCGTAGTTCTGGAAAACCATCGCAATATCTCTGTCCTTTGGAGCAACATCATTAACTAAGGTGTCGCCGATATAAAGTTCACCTGCTGTAATCTCTTCAAGGCCTGCAACCATTCTGAGAGTTGTTGATTTACCACAGCCTGAAGGACCAACCAAAACGATAAATTCCTTATCTTCAATTTCAAGATTGAGGTCTTTAACGGCTGTAAATCCGCCGTCATAAGTTTTGTAAATATTTTTAAGACTTAAACCTGCCATATTAAAATGCCTCCTATGCATAAGTTTTCATATTACTGTCATTATTTTAACATAAAACCTCTCTTTTGCATAGGGGACAAATGCACAAAATTTGCTCCCCTTTTTGGTAAATTTGTATAACCATTTTCCAAACAGTCACAAAAAAGCCCGTAACCACGCGGTTTTTCGGGGGTTCCCCCTCCGCTTTTTATAGGGTATACCGATTGCACAAATCGATAGGACCTATTCTTGCTTTTTTTAACAATTTCCACAAATCAGTGTTTTTTCTATACTTCCAGGCTCTTTTTTTATATTGACCTTGATTATTTTTTATGTTATACTCTACTATTATATAATAATGTAGAAAATATCACTCGTGCACTTGACAGAATCGAGGAGTTTTTAAATGATAACAAATTACTTAAATGACATTTTTAATAGTGCAGTTTCAAAAGGGGTTATAAGTAACCCCTTATCTTCTGCTGTCTTTAAAAGGGTTAATATAAATAAGGTAAAAGACCTTTATCAAGTTGAAAAATTTACCCAAAAGCAAGCTTTTACGGAGAATTTAAACAGAGATGAGCTTTTAAACTTTTTAAAGGAAATCGCAAAAGACTATAAACAGTTCGATTTCTGGAACGAGGACAAGCATTTTCTCATTAAAGTTTCCAAAAAGGGAAAGGCAACTCTTCTCACCCAAAAGGGCGGAGCAAAAACAGAAGAAAATCATAACAGAGAAAAGCACTATATATTAAAGGAAGCAATTCCTCCACTTGTTGACCTTGGGATTTTTACCAAAGAGGGAAAAATCGTCAACTCTATGTATGATAAATACAAACAGATAAACCGCTTTACAGAAATCGTCAAAGATGTTTTGGGCGACAAGAAAAAAATGACAATTTTGGATTTTGGTTGCGGAAAATCATATCTTACCTTTATTCTTTATCATTTCCTTGTTAACATTTCAGGGATTGATGCAGAGATTATCGGTCTTGACCTTAAAGAGGATGTTATAAAAAACTGCAATGCTCTTGCCGAAAAATACGGCTATGATAAGCTCCGTTTTGAGACGGGGGATATTGGAACATTTAAGTTCGAGGGAAAAGTGGATATGATTATAACTCTCCACGCCTGCGACACAGCAACAGACTTTGCTCTTTATAACGCAATAAAGTGGGATTGCGACACAATTTTATCCGTCCCCTGCTGTCAGCATGAACTTAACTCACAGATTAAGCCTGAAACTTTTGAAATTTTCTCCCGTTACGGTCTTATTAAGGAGCGTTTCTCCGCTCTTGCAACAGACGCAATCAGGGGAAATCTTTTAACTGCTCAAGGATATAAAACCGAGCTTATGGAGTTTGTTGATATGGCGCACTCTCCCAAAAACATTTTAATCCGCGCAAGGAAAACCAACATTCCTCAAAAAACAAGAGATAAGGCAAAGGCGGAGGCGGAGATGCTTATGAAAGAATTTAGATTCTCCCCCACCCTTTATAATCTTCTTTACGGGGGTGAGAAATAATGCTTTACGATTCCCATGCCCACTATGACGACAGGCAGTTTGATGCTGACCGTGACGAAATGCTCATAAACGCCCATAAAAACGGGGTGGCATATATAAACAACATCGGTTCAAGCATTAAAACCTCAAAGGAGAGCGTTGCTCTGGCTGAAAAATACGATTTTGTTTATGCAACTGTCGGCGTTCATCCAAGCGAAACAAAGGGAATGACAAACGGGGACATTGACACCCTCCGTTCCCTTGCAAAACATAAAAAGGTTGTTGCAATCGGCGAGGTTGGTCTTGACTATCACTATGAAGACACAAACGAAGAGGAGCAAAAGATGTGGCTTCCTCCTCAGCTTGAACTTTCCAAAGAGCTTTCCCTCCCTGTTGTTATTCACGACAGAGAATCCCGAGGGGAATGCAAAAAAATCTTAAAGGACCACAAAATTTCCAACGGGGTTTTTCATTGTTTCTCAGGAAGCGCCGAAACCGCAAAAGAGATTTTAAATATGGGTCTTATGATTTCTTTTACGGGGGTTATAACTTTCAAAAACGCAAGACGGGCAATTGAAGCCCTTAAAGTTATCCCTCTTGATCGTCTTTTAATTGAGACGGACGCACCATATATGGCCCCTGAACCCTTCCGCGGGAAAAGAAATTACAGCGGATATGTCTTCCGAGTGGCAGAAAAAATCGCCGAAATTAAGGGCATATCTTACGAAGAAATCGCCGATATTACAACAAAAAACGCTATAAAGTTCTTTAATATAGGATAAAAAAGAGGTAATTTTTGCATTACCTCTTTTTAATTTTTTTAAAAAAATAACACAATATATTGTGTTTTGGTATTGACAAGGGCAACAACATATGCTATATTTATAATACACCCCATTTGGGAGGAGGGATTAAAATGCGCATCGGAGGCTTGCAAAAACTGACACTTCTTGACTTTCCCGAGGTCGTCTCTTGTATAGTCTTTACGAAAGGCTGTAATTTTCGGTGTCCCTTCTGCCACAACGCATCGCTTGTGGAAAAAAGCGAAGAAGAAATTTCGCCTGGCGAAATTTTATCCTTTCTGAAAAAAAGGCGGGGGCTACTTGACGGTGTGGTTATCACCGGCGGAGAGCCTCTTTTAAATCCCGACATTCCTGCCTTCCTTTCCGAAATCAAGGCTATGGGATATAAAATCAAGCTTGACACAAACGGAAGCAATCCAAAGCTTCTTAAAGAAATTGTTTCAGCGGGACTTATCGACTATGTTGCAATGGACATAAAAAATTCTCCCGAAGAATACATACTGGCAACTGGGGTGGACAAGTTCTTAAAAGAAACTGAGGAGTCAAAGGATTTCCTTTTAGAAGGAACCATCCCTTACGAATTCCGCACAACCGTTGTCCGCGGTATCCATACAAAAGAGAGCATACTCTCTCTTGCGAAGTGGATTGAGGGTGCAGAAAAATATTACCTGCAACAGTATAAGGATTCGGGAGAAATCTTAAATCCTGAGGGACTATCGTCCTTTTCAAATGAGGAAATGGAAGAGTTTTTGAAAATCGTTTCCCCATACACTAAATCGTCTTTTATAAGAAATTTTTAAATAAAGAGGTGTTTTTATGTATCAGATCATTAAAAGAGATGGAAAAATTGCAGATTTTGATATTACCAAAATCGCAGACGCTATGAAGAAGGCATTCGAAGCAACAAACACTGAGTACACCGACAACATTATCGACTTCTTAGCGCTTAAGGTTACAGCTGATTTTCTTCCTAAAATCAAAGACGGCTATGTTGCCGTGGAAGATATTCAGGACAGCGTTGAGTCTGTTTTGATTCAGGGCGGTTATGACGGAGTTGCAAAGGCTTACATTCTTTACAGAAAACAGCGTGAAAAACTTCGTAACCTTAAAAATACTTACCTTGATTACAAAGAAACAGTTAATAACTATGTTAATGTTCTTGACTGGCGTGTTAAGGAAAACTCAACTGTTACATATTCAGTTGGCGGTCTTATTTTATCAAACTCAGGAGCAATCACAGCTAACTACTGGCTCTCCGAAGTTTACGACCCAGAAATCAGCGATGCACACAGAAACTGCGACATTCACATTCACGACTTGTCAATGCTCACAGGTTA
>JAZSPE010000044.1:0-3106 GCA_045537265.1 Clostridia bacterium
GGAATTGACAAAACGCATCGCGAAATCGACCTTAAACTTGACAGTTTTAAAGAGCTTCCGTATTTTGATGAGTTTGTTCATAACGAAAACCTTAAAAGCTTTGCAAACCTTTTGGGTCAGCTCCGTTTCCAGCAGAGATGGTCAAAAACCCCAAGACTTCCCGCAACCTCTGTTATGGGGCATATGCTTATTGTTGCGGTTTTATCTTATCTTTGCTCCTGCGGGATAAATCCTTGCAAAAAGAGACTTTCCAACAACTTCTTCGGCGGTCTTTTTCACGATGTCCCCGAAGTTTTAACAAGAGACATTGTTTCCCCTGTTAAAAAGTCAGTTGAGGGTCTTGACGAGCTTATAAAGGAAATCGAGGACATTCAGATGAAAGAAACAATCTATCCTCTTATTCCAAAAACTTGGCAGGAAGAGCTTGAATACTTCACAAAGGATGAGTTCTCAACCAAAATCCAAAAAGACGGCGAGACTATCTACCTTACAACCGAAGAAATAAACGAAAGCTATAATGAGGATAAATATAACCCCATTGACGGTCAGATTATCAGGCATTGCGATATTTTCGCGGCGTATATCGAAACATATTTTTCACATATAACAGGGGTAACCTCCCCTATGCTTCGTGAGGCCAACAAGGAAACCTATAAGGCATACAAAAAAGCAAATCTTGGCGGTCTTGACTTCGGAAAAATTTTTGAATACTTTAAAATTTAAAAGAAAAACTCCTGAGAAATTTCTCAGGAGTTTATTTTTTAGAAGAAATAGTCAGCGTCCGCTACCCAGCTTCCGTTTGTATTCTGAACAAGTCTTATTCTCGCTTTTCGCTCGTCCGCACCCGATATAACCTTGAAGTCTACATCTACGGCATCTAAAATTCTTATTCCGCAACTTAAATATGCATCTTTAAGTTCTGCTCTCTGGGAGAAGATTCTTATTCTTGTTATCTCCGTATCATAGGCTCCGCTTTTCCAACCGTCATAAAGATCTTTGATATCCGTTTTCTCAAAGGTTTCAAGAACCCTTTCTTCTGCGACTTCCTTAGCGGTCTCAAAGCTTACCCCGTTTACCAAACCCAGATATTCAATGAGATTTGCCGAGAAAGTCTTGACCAGAGACTTGGCATCGTCCTCCATAATAAAGCTTACATAGTTGTCAACCACCGCATATATGTCGTCAAGTTCTGCTTCATATTCTTTTGTATCGTCTCTGGGACCTGTCTGATACTGGCCGAATTCCTTGTCCTTTTCATCAAAGTCCATAAACCAGGTTTCTTCCTGCTTTGTTGCGTTATCGCAACCGCAGAGGAAAACCATAAGGAGTCCAATGAGAATACAAATTTTTTTCATATCTTCTCTCCTATTTCATAAAGGTACAAATAATATCCGTTACTAAAACAAATATAACCGCCATGGCAATTATAATTTTTGCGCCGTCCCCCATTTTATTTAAATTCTTATTCAAAAACGGCTGTGCGATATAAACGCAGATAAGTTCAAAAACTGCAAGAGAAATTGTGTTTTCACAGCAGATTCTTCCGTTTATGTTATAAAGCATCCCGTTGTAATTCCAAGGGGCAACGCCGAAAATAATCTCATAAACCCACGAACCGAAAAATTCAAGGGCGCCAAAAAGAACAACTGACATAACAACAAGCAGTATAGGTGTTGGGTTTATGTCTTTATCCTTGCCGTATTTCTTTATTAAGTTGAAAACAAACATAACAAGCATTATGCATAGTCCATAGAAAGGAGCATAAGGACCATAAAGGATTCCCGTTTCAACTCCGTTTGGATTTATTGCCCAGGAAAAAACAAATCTGTAAATCCATAAAACTACGCTGTATATAAAAAAGCTTATTATATAATTTAAAGCGCCTGCTTGGTGTCTTTTCTTTAAAGCCACGGCTCCTCACCTCTTTAAAAATCTTTTAATTACCTCAGCCGAATTATCCGCCGCCATCTTCATAAATGCAGGATAGTCCATATTCGCCTCTCCGTCTGCGCTGTCGGATATAGCTCTTACAACGCAGAAGTCAACATTATTCACATAGCAGACATGCCCTATGCTTCCGCCCTCCATTTCACAGGCGATTGCAGAAAAGTTTTTCTTTATCTTTTCTTTCTGTGTATCTGTTGCAATAAACTGGTCTCCCGATGCGATAACGCCTTTTACGACCTTTATATTAAGTTCCTGGGCACACCCCGCAAATTTCTCTGACAGAGCCTCGTCGCAAGGAATTTTAACAATATTTATTCCCGACAAAAGCCCCATCGGGTCTCCGAGAGGAGATGTATCCATATCGTGCTGAACAACCTCGGTTGCAACGGCAATATCTCCGATTGAGAGCTCCTTTGAAAGAGTTCCCCCAACCCCCACATTTATTATCTTTTCGGGGGAGTATTTTAAAATCATAGTCTGGGCGCAGATTGCGGCAAAAACCTTGCCTATTCCGCATTGAGCGGCAACAACCTCGGTTTCGCCCACAGTTCCGCTTATGTATTCAACTCCGCTTATAACCTCAATTTTCTTATTTTCGATTATGGCTTTGATTCCGTCAATCTCAGGTTTCATCGCCCCTATAATTCCAATCATTTTTTAAAACTCCTTGCTATCTAAAACTATGGTAAATGGTCCGTCGTTTAAAAGAGCAACTTTCATATCCTCCCCAAATATTCCGCACGCCGTCTTTTTAAACCTCTCCTTGCAAAGAGAGATAACATATTCATAAAGGTCGTTTGCTTCTTTGGGGGGTGCCGCCTCAATAAAGCTTGGGCGGTTACCCTTTCTGCAATTTGCATAAAGAGTGAATTGGGAAATAACCAAAACCTCAGCGCCAACATCCTCGGAGCTTAAATTGGTTTTCCCCTCGCAATCATCAAAGATTCGCATTTTATATATTTTGTCAATGAGTTTGTCCGCAATTTCTTTTGTGTCTCCTGCGCCCACACCTAAAAAAAGCAAAAGGCCGTGGCCGATTTCCCCTACGGTTTTGCCGTCAACTGATACAGACGCTTCTTTAACCCTTTGAATTACAAATTTCATAAAAATTCTCCAAAAAATAAAATCAAGAAAGCTTTTCGCCATTCTTGATTTTATC
>JAZSPE010000101.1:0-7852 GCA_045537265.1 Clostridia bacterium
TCTTACCGATACAGCGCTCAGAACTGCTGACTCCGGTTACCTCACCCGTCGTTTGGTTGATGTATCTCAGGAAGTTATCGTTCGTGAAACTGACTGCGGAACAAGAGATTATATCGTTGCAACAGCTATAACAGAGGGCAAGGAAGTAATCGAGCCACTCGCTGACCGCTTAGAGGGTAGAACAGTTGTTGAAAACATCGTTGACCCAACAACAGGCGAGATTATCGCTGCTGAAAACGAAACAATCAATGCCGATCAGGCTAAGAGAATTGAAAATGCAGGCATTAAGGAAGTTAAAATCCGAAGCGTCCTCAAATGTAGAAGTAAGGTTGGCGTTTGTGCTAAGTGTTATGGATATAACCTTGCAAGCGGTGACATTGCTGACGCAGGTGAAGCTGTTGGTATCATCGCGGCTCAGTCAATCGGTGAACCTGGTACACAGCTTACAATGAGAACATTCCATGCCGGCGGTGTTGCTTCCGGCGACGATATCACACAGGGTCTCCCTCGTGTTGAAGAACTTTTCGAAGCAAGAAAACCAAAGGGCCTTGCAATTATTTCTGAAATCGGCGGTAGAATTCAGATTAGCGAGACTAAGAAGAAGAGAGAAGTTACTGTTTTAGACGATGAAAACGGCAACAGTGCAACATATCTTATTCCTTACGGTTCGAGAATCAAGGTAGAAGACGGCCAGATTGTCCAGGCCGGCGATGAACTTACAGAAGGTAGCGTATATCCACAGGATATTATGGCTATCAAGGGCTACACAGCCGTTCATGACTATCTCATTAAGGAAGTTCAGAAGGTTTACAGACTTCAGGGCGTTGATATCAACGATAAGCATATTGAAGTTATCGTAAGACAGATGATGCGTAAGGTAAGAATTGAAACAGCAGGCGATACAGAATTCTTAACAGGCTCACTCGTTGACAGATATGAGCTTGAAAGAGAAAATATGAGAATGGAAGCAGAGGGCAAGGAAATTGCAACTGCATCAGATGTTCTTATGGGTATCACTAAGGCTGCTCTTGCTACTGATTCATTCCTTTCTGCTGCATCCTTCCAGGAAACAACAAGAGTTTTAACAGATGCTGCTATCAAAGGAAAGAAAGACCCACTCATCGGTCTTAAAGAAAATGTTATTATCGGTAAGCTCGTTCCAGCCGGAACAGGTATGCCGGAATACAGCGGAATTTATGTTCAGGCAAACGAAAACGAAGCAATCGCTTCTGCTCTTGCTGACATAGAACTCTAAGAAAATTCAAAAAAGGCTTTGCGTAAAGCAAAGCCTTTTTTTCATTCCATTTCAACGATTATAAGGTCATCACCGATATTTTTTATGTTCTCCCATTTGATTATTATGTCATTTTCCCTACCGAAAAGGCCCATAATTTTATAGCCTCCCGAAACCACGATGGAAATGAATTTCCCTGTTTCAAGGTCAATTTCAATGTCGGAGGGAAAGCCAAGCCGAACTCCTGTTTTTATATTTATTATTTCCTTGTTTCTGATTTCGTTTATACTGCATGACGGCATAAAATCACCCCGTATATATCTATTCATTTTCAGTATAATTTATGAAAAAAGAACCAATAATGTTTATGTGAAAAAACTAAAAGGGGCATAAACATTATGATAAATAAGGTGGAAATTTGCGGTATCAACACATCAAAGCTTCCCACACTTTCAGAGGATAAGAAGAAGGAGCTTTTTGAGAAGATAAAAAACGGAGATACTTTGGCAAGACAGGAGTTTATATATGGAAATCTGCGCCTTGTTTTAAGCGTTATGCAAAAGTTTAATAATCGTGGGGAGTGCGCCGACGACCTTTTTCAGATTGGCTGTATCGGTCTTATAAAGGCCCTTGATAACTTTGACACCTCCCACGGAGTTAAGTTCTCCACCTATGCAGTCCCGATGATTATCGGGGAAATAAGACGATATTTAAGGGATAATAACGCTTTAAGGGTAAGCCGAAGCCTTCGTGATATTGCTTATAAGGCTCTTGCGGTTAAGGAAAGACTTATTTCCGAAACTTCAAAAGAGCCTACTAATGCTGATATTGCAAAAGAGCTGGGCGTTAAAACCTCCGAGGTGGATATGGCCCTTGATGCCATTATGGACCCTGTTTCCTTAAATGAGCCTGTCTATCATGACAGCACCGATGCGGTTTTCGTTATGGATCAGGTAAAAGACGAGAAAAATACGGACGAGCGTTGGCTTGACGAAATTTCTTTAAGTCAGGCAATAGACCGCCTCCCCGAAAGAGAGAAGAATATAATTTCCATGCGGTTTTTCCATGGTAAAACTCAAATGGAGATTGCTGAGGAAATAGGCATTTCTCAGGCCCAGGTCTCCCGCCTTGAAAAGAATGCCATAAACCATATGAAAAAGCATCTTTAACGGCGCTATTGACTTTATTTGTGGCATTTGATATAATGTGAATACAAATATTGTAAATGGAGATATTTCTATGAATATTACGATAATTGGCCTTGGAAAGATAGGCGAAAAGCTTACAGAGAGATTAAGCCGTGAAAAAGAACATAATATAACAGTTATTGACCAAAACAGCGAGGTTACCAAAAGCGTTGTTAATGCCTATGATGTTATGGGTGTTTCAGGCAGCGGTGCCAGCGTTGACACTCTCCGTGAAGCAAAGGTTGAAGATACGGACATTTTAATTGCCGTAACAGGCTCAGATGAGCTCAATCTTTTAACTTGTCTTCTCGCTAAGAAATTAGGAGACTGTAAAACTATTGCCAGAGTAAGAAACCCTGAATACAGCAAGGAAATCCACCATTTTAAAGAGGATTTGGGCCTTGCTATGATTATCAATCCTGAGCTTACCGCCGCCGATGAAATTGCAAGACTTTTGCGTTTCCCAAGTGCGGTCCAGATTGATACTTTTGCAAAAGGCAGAGTTGAAATTTTAAAATTTAAAATCCCAAGTGGTTCGCCTCTTTGCGATATGAAACTTGCGGATATTTCCCAAAAGCTTAGCTGTGATGTTTTGGTATGCGGAGTTGAAAGAGGGGAAGAAGCTTTTATCCCAGGCGGTGACTTTGTCTTAAAAGAGGGAGACTTTATAAGCATAGTTTCATCCATTGAAAATGCGTCTCAGTTTATCAAGAAAATAGGTATTAAGACTAACAAAGCTAAAGACTGTATTATAGTGGGCGGAGGAACAACCGCTGTATACCTTGCTCATAGACTTATAAAAGCGGGAATAAGCGTTAAGATTATTGAAAATAACCCTGCCAGATGCGAATTTTTATGCGACATTCTCCCGAAGGCTACCATAATAAATGGAGACGGAACAGAAAATCGCCTACTATTGGAAGAGGGAATAGATAAGGCGGAATCCTTTGTTGCTCTTACAGGAATTGATGAAGAGAATGTTCTTCTTTCTCTCTATGCAAAGACAAAAACCAACGGAAAAATAATAACCAAGATAAACAGAATTGCATATGAAGAGGTTATCGGCAACTTAAATCTTGACACAATAATTTATCCGAAAGAGATTACAGCGGAATACATAATCCGATTTGTCCGCGCTATGAATAACTCAATTGGAAATAATATTGAAACGCTTCATTATATTTTGGACGACAAGGCTGAAGCTCTTGAATTCAGGATTAAGGAAGACTCTCCTGTAATCAATAAAACCATCGAATCTCTTAACTTAAAGAGCGGAATTATTATAGCTTCTATTAACAGAAAAGGAAAGATTATAACTCCAAAAGGTAAAGATATTATTAAAGTTGGAGACACAGTTATAATTGTTACGATAAATACAGGCTATAATGACATACAGGATATACTGAAATAGGAGAAAACTTATGAATTTAAAAGTAATTTCTTATGTTGTGGGCTGGGCGCTTAATATAGAAGCGGTGTGTATGCTTCTCCCTTTTCTGTGTGCTTTGGCGTATGGGGAAGAGAATAAATTCCTTTTCCTGTTTTGTGCTCTATTGTGCCTTGTGGTAGGGCTTTCCCTTACCGTAAAACCCCCGAAGAATAAATCAATATTTGCAAAAGAAGGCTTTGTTGCAGTTGCCCTTAGCTGGATTATAATAAGTATTTTCGGGGCAATCCCCTTTAACGCATCAGGTTACATACCAAACTTTTTTGATGCAATTTTTGAAACCGTTTCAGGGTTCACAACCACAGGGGCATCCATTCTTACGGATGTTGAAGTCCTGCCTAAATCCCTGCTTTTCTGGCGAAGCTTTACTCACTGGATAGGCGGAATGGGGGTTTTGGTCCTTCTGGTTGCAGTTCTCCCTTTATCAGGAGGAGACAACTTCCATCTTATAAAGGCAGAAAGCCCTGGGCCATCGGTTGGAAAGCTTGTCCCTCATGTTAAATCAACAGCTAAAATCTTATATCTTATATATCTGGCTTTAACCGGCTTTGAAATTATTCTCCTCTTAGCAGGAGGGCTCAACTTCTTTGAGGCAACAACACTATCCTTTGGCACAGCAGGTACAGGCGGCTTTGCAATTTTAAATTCGGGCATCGGAGGGTATTCCTCTTATGTTCAGATAGTTATAACCGTGTTTATGATTCTTTTCGGCATAGACTTTTCTTTCTACTATTTAATCCTTATGAGAAAGGTCAAAGATGCTGTTAAGATGGAAGAAGTGCGGGCGTATCTTTTGATAATTTTAGTATCGATTGCTTTGATAGGCCTTAATGTCTATTCAACATTCGGTAATGTTTTTGAAACAATAAAACACTCCTCGTTCCAGGTGGCGGCAATAATAACCACAACGGGATATTCGACTGTGGACTTTAACGCCTGGCCGGAATTTCCCAAAATAATTCTTGTTATGCTTATGTTCTGCGGTGCTTGTGCAGGAAGTACGGGTGGCGGAATGAAAGTATCAAGAATACTCATTTTGTTTAAAACTATTATCAAAGAGATAAAAGTTCTTGCTCATCCTAAAAGCGTCATAAAGGTTAAGCTTAACGGAAGAATATTGGAGCATGAAACTCTGCGTTCAATAAATGTCTTCTTTATTTCTTTTATGTTTATATTTGCAACGGCTCTGCTCCTTATAAGCTTTGATAATTTCGATTTTACCACAAATTTTACAGCGGTGGCAGCCACAATAGGAAACATTGGCCCCGGTCTTTCTGTGGTAGGCCCGACGGGTAATTTCTCGGGATTTTCCAATCTTTCAAAAATGATTTTATCGGCACTAATGCTTATAGGCCGACTTGAAATCTTCCCGATGCTAATATTGTTTTCACGAAAAATTTGGAAAAGATAAAAAAACCCCAAAAGCGAAAAGCTTTTGGGGTTTATTATTTTTATCTATTCTTCGCTGTCGATAGTTGAAATGCAAATTGTCATTTCTTCTAAAACATCAAGGAGACCGTGAACTGTGTCAAGGGCTGTAAACATTGTAACATTGTTTTCAACGGCGCAACGACGAATCATATATCCATCTGATTCTTCATCCATTTCGCCAATATCACGGGTGTTTATAACATAGTTTACATATCCTTTGCGGATTGACTCTAAGATTTCCTCGCTGCCCTCTTTGAGTTTCTTTTTGATTCTTGTCTTAATTCCGTGGGATTTAAGGAAGTTGGCTGTTCCTTTTGTTGCCTCAATATTAAAGCCCATCTTATAGAATCTCTCGATAAGAGGAAGAGCCTCTTCTTTGTCTTTGTCGGCAAGCGAAACGAAGATTGTTCCGTAGTTAACAACATTCATTCCTGACGCTTGAAGAGCCTTATAAAGAGCTCTTGTTCGGCTCTTGTCATAGCCGATTGCCTCACCTGTTGACTTCATTTCAGGGGAGAGGTAAGCGTCAAGGCCCCTGATTTTTGAGAAGGAGAAGGCAGGAACTTTAACATACCATCTGCTCTTTTCCTTAGGATAAATTTCGGTTATTCCCTGCTCAGGAAGAGTTTTCCCAAGGATTGCAAGAGTTGCAATGTCAGCAAGAGAGTAGCCTGTCGCCTTGGATAAGAACGGAACAGTTCTTGATGAACGAGGGTTAACCTCGATAACATAAACATCATCGTTTTTATCAACGATAAACTGGATATTATAAAGACCAACAATGCCTATGCCAAGAGCGAGGCGCTTTGAATAGTCAATAATAACTTCCTTAACCTTGTCTGAAATACTGAAAGTTGGGTAAATGCTGATACTGTCGCCGGAGTGAACGCCTGTTCTTTCAACATGCTCCATAATTCCCGGGATGAAAACATTTTCGCCGTCGCAAACTGCGTCAACTTCAACTTCCTTACCAACGATATATTTATCAACTAAAACAGGTTTATCCTCATCGATTTCAACGGCAGTTTTGAGGTAGTGACGAAGGCCTTCCTCGCTGTTTACAATCTGCATTGCTCGTCCGCCTAAAACATAGCTTGGGCGAACAAGAACAGGATAGCCGATTTCCTTTGCAGCGTTAACGCCGTCCTCAATCTTTGTAACTGCCTTACCCTTTGGCTGAGGAATGCCTAAAACATTCATAATGTGCTCAAAGGAGTCACGGTTTTCCGCTCTTTCAATAGCGTCAACATCTGTTCCGATAATCTTAACACCACGCTTCATAAGTGGCTCAGCTAAGTTAATTGCAGTCTGTCCGCCAAGGGAAGCGATAACGCCCATCGGTTTTTCAAGCTCAACAATATTCATAACATCTTCAACAGTGAGTGGCTCGAAATAGAGCTTGTCGCTTGTTGTGTAGTCTGTTGAAACTGTTTCAGGGTTATTGTTGATTATAATTGATTCATAGCCGTATTCCTTGATGGTCTTAACAGCGTGAACAGTTGAATAGTCAAACTCAACGCCCTGACCGATACGAATAGGACCTGAGCCCAAAACGATAATTTTCTTCTTGTCGCTGACAATTGATTCGTTCTCATCTTCATAAGTTGAATAGAGGTAAGGGATATAACCTTCGAACTCGCTTGCGCAAGTATCAATCATCTTGTAAACAGGGAAGATGTCGTTTTCCTTACGGAGATTATAAATTGCATCCTCGTCAGTCTTCCAGAGATGAGCGATATATTTATCGGAAAATCCCATCTTTTTAGCTTCTTTGAGAACATCAATGTTGCCGATGTTTTCTTCGGCTTCTAAAACTCTTTCAAGGTCAACAATGTTCTTGATTTTATCAAGGAAGAACATATCAATATGGGTTATATTACAAATTCTGCTGTGGTCAACACCAAGCCACATAAGCTGAGCGATGGCATAAATTCTGTCGTCTGTGCCCTCAGCAATGTAAGCTAAAAGGTCGTCAACAGACATTTTGCTCTGGTCGAACTTTGACATATAGATATGGCAAACTCCGATTTCAAGGGAGCGGATAGCTTTAAGAAGACTTTCTTCCAAAGTTCTGCCGATGCTCATAACTTCGCCTGTTGCCTTCATTTGAGTTCCAAGCTTATTTGAAGCCTTGGCGAACTTATCAAACGGGAAACGAGGCATCTTTGTAACAACATAGTCAAGAGACGGCTCAAAGCTTGCAGGAATGTTTGCAAGTTTAATCTCGTCAAGAGTCATACCAACCGCAACCTTTGCTGTAACCCTTGCGATTGGGTATCCGCTTGCCTTTGATGCAAGAGCAGAAGAACGGGAAACTCGTGGGTTAACCTCGATTACGAAATAGGTAAATGACTGTGGGTCAAGAGCAAACTGAACATTACATCCACCCTCAATTTTAAGGGCACGGATGAGGCGAAGAGCCGCATCACGGAGCATATTATATTCCTTGCTTGTTAAGGTCTGAGCAGGAGCAACAACTATACTGTCGCCTGTGTGGATACCAACAGGGTCCATATTTTCCATACTACAAATTGTTATTGCAGTATCGTTGCT
>JAZSPE010000010.1:0-5850 GCA_045537265.1 Clostridia bacterium
ATTATAATCAAATCATCATATTGAACAAAGTTATAGAAATCGTTAAGATTAAAGACTTCTCCTCCTCTGTTAAACTGACGAACATCAACAATATAAACCTCGGAATAATTATTGAGAGCCCAGGGTGCAAAAGCATTACCGTATGATTCTTTGAGAATTAACAGTTTTTTACCGTTATCAATTCCTGATGTAAACACAACCATTGGCATATCCCCGCCGATAAAAGCAAGATATGAGTTGGCATTATAATAAACAGGTTCTATGGGGCATGCGTAATTTCTCATATACATATCAAGATAACACGCTCCGGCTGTAAAATTGTTTGGATAGAATTTTTCCAAAACATCCGGGTTGTTACGCATTATTTCTTCACCGATTGTTCCTTTTGCAAACTCAGCAATTGAGCCGGTAAAGTTACTTTTAGTTGTTACAAAGTCTTCAAGAAGAGGCACTTCCTCCCCTTTTACCTGCATAAACTCCTTGTAAACATAATATGCACCGCGCTGTGTCCAATGATGATCAGTTTTAAAATATAAACCTTCTTCAAGGCGTGAAATTAACGGTGTAATGGTGTTGATTGGAGTAATTCTTTCCGATATGCTGTTATAGACCTTTTTTATAGTCTCGGTTTGGTTTGGTGCAACCTCGCTTGGCGCAAAAAACTCAGCCGCAGTCGGAACAATAATACTATAAATATTAGCGTTTGCAGGGGCAGTTTCTGCAATTAAATTAAGAGCAGAAATATATCTGTCAGTTTCATAATCAGTTATGTATTCAAGCATCATTCCGTGGTTATCTATAACCGCAGAAGTTTTATGATAAAAAGCATCCCCGCTTAATCGATGTTCATCTGTTGGGAAAATATCAGTTAAGAGGTCTCTTCTTCCCACCTTTTCATCTGCCTTATAAAACGAAGCTTTAACTTCTCTGCCAAGCAAGAATTCAAGCATATCAATAGGCATATAAAAGATATCATTCAGAATCACTGTTGGATTAGGAGAAACATATTTTTCTTCGCCTTTCCAAGCATCAGTTGAGTTAGCTATAACATAAGAAACAACATCATCTTTAATGGCAACAACGGCAGAAAGTTCGCTATCCCAGCCTAATGTATAACCAAAAAGCAACAGCATTTCATCAACCGGTAAATATGTAGCTTTATTATGTCTTATCATAGCGTTATGAAGATAAATTTCCTCATTTTCTATCTCAACAACAGGCTTGTCCCAATATAAATTAACTGCACCTTCAAAACCAAGCACTGTTGAGGATAAAACCGCAACAATCAAGAGTAAAACTATAAAATTTTGAGCAATTTTTTTCATGATGAACACCCTTTATTCTAAAAAAGGCCGCCAGCTTGGCGACCTCTTATTTTATTTTTTCTTTTCAAGAAGCGCGAGTCTTACTGCATAAACTATAAAAGCTACTACAAGGAAAAGAACAACACCGTATTCCAATACCTTTGCATCGACTGCAAGATTTAAATTTGCAAGGAAATCCAATACGCCCCAATGTGCCTTCTGAGCAAGAAGCGGTCTGGAAATCAACAATCTTAAATCAAAGGATAAGAACAATGTTGCCAAAGAAGCCACAACAAAGAATATCGTATAGTTTCTGCTTCTAGCCACAGTAATCTTCTTCATGCTACCTAAAACTGCAACCCCAGCAGCAGCGAGAGCGAAAATAATTCCCATTACGATACTGAAAGTACTTGCAAAATCGTATGAAAACATCAGATAATGGCGTCTTATTATTTCAAGGATAATAATCCCTCCAAGACCATATGTCAAGGTAAGCATAAAGCCATTAGTAAGTTTTTCGGATGCAGCCATTTTTTCAGTTCTTTTTGCTCTTTTTTCCATGCTGTTTGTCTTTGTTACTGCCACTTTCCATTCCTCCTAAATTTCGTCTTTTTCGTACATTATGATAGGTATTAAAGAACTTGCAACCGTTTCGGTCCGCAAAATTCTTTTCCCAAGTCCAATTTGATAAATATTATTTTCTTTGGCTTCCTCTGCTTCACTGTCAGAAAAGCCACCCTCCGGCCCGATTATAACGCCAATGGATTTTCCTTTAAATTCTCCGAGCAATTCTTTTAACCCACGCCTTCCTTCGTGACCTAAAACCTCATAAGGCATAAAGGCTAAATCAAGCTCTTTGAGCATCAAGAGGGCCGTTTTATAGTTAACCGGCTCTATAATTTCAGGAATAACGCTTCTTCCACATTGTTTCGAAGCTTCAACAGAGACTTTATTCCATCTCTTTGTTTTGTCCGCTTTCCCTTTGTTATCGAGCTTAACTACACATCGTTGCATTTCTACGGGGATTATTTTATAAACGCCCAATTCAACACATTTCTGGATTATAGTTTCCATTTTCCCCGACTTTGGGATTCCTTGGAAAATATATACCTTTATATCAGGCTCGGTATCAGAGACTTTTGAAGAGACAATTGAGGCTATACATTCCTTAGGGCTTATACTATCAAGCCGTGCAATATAGTCATTTCCACTTCCGTCAAAAACAACAATTTCCTCCCCTATTTCCATTCTTAAAACCTTGGAAATATGGGATGCATCTTCAATAATCCTTACTTTGCCGTCAACGATGTTTTCAGGGTCGGTAAAAAACCGCCGCATAATGCCACCTCTTAAAATACATATATGCTTAGTATATCATTTTCTTTCAATTATTGCAAGAGTAATTTGAAAAATTTATTGAATTTATACAATATAATTACAATTTTATTTACAAATAATTGCACTCCATTCGTTTCTTACTCTTATATTTTGACAAATTAACCCTTCTTTTTCAAGAGCTTCTTTTACCTCGCTCTGCCGTTCATTTATAATCCCTGAGCAGATAAAGGTACCGTTTTCCTTCATAAAGCCCTTTATAAAAGGCGCAATTGCAATTATAACATCGGAAACAATGTTTGCAACAACAATATCGTATCCACTGCCTATTTTATCTCTTAAATCGGCATCGCAGGTTATATCTCCTGCGTATCCCGTCATTTTATCTTCGCTTAGTTTATTAAGTGCAAGATTAGAAAAAGCAACCTCTACTGCCTTATCGTCAATATCAACAGCTGTTGCACTTTTTGCACCAAGCAGAAGGCTTATTACAGATAAAATTCCTGAGCCGCAGCCAAGATCCAAAAGGGTATCGTTTGGTTTTATAGCCTTTTCAATTTCCTCTATACACATCTGTGTACTTTCGTGAGAGCCGGTTCCAAAGCTTAACCCTGGATTTATGGTGAAAATAACGCGATTTTCAGGGTTTTTAACCCCTTCCTGCTCCCATTCGGGAACAATCAAGACTTTTTCTCCAAGAGGCAATGGATGGAAAAATTTCTTCCAATTTTCAGACCAATCCTCATCTTTTACATTGTTAACAAAAATTTCAAGACTGCCATATTCGTCGGTTGACTTTTTAAGATTTTCTATAACATTTCTTGCAAGAGAGAGAGTTTCTGCACCGTTTGCATCATCAGGTAAATAAAAGGTGATTGAAGAATCAGCCGTTGTAAGACGCTGTAACTCCTCATCAACATAATCCCAATATTTTCTGTTATTTTCAAGGAACTGAGCAAAATCTTCTTTATCACTTATAACTATTCCGCTTATTCCAATATTGTATAATACCCCCGTAAGAGGCTCAATTCCATCTGAATTAGTTATGATTTTAACTTCAATCCATTCCATTTTACTGTCTCCTTAACCCAAAATTCCGCCATACAAAGTATGACGGATTTTGTTTACTTGAATTTATCTTTCATTGAATCAAAAAATGTCTTTCTTTTGCTGTATTTCCCTGCCCCAACGCTTTCGCCGAACTGTCTTAAAAGGTCTTTTTGCTCGCTATTTAACCCCTTTGGAGTTTCAACAATAATCTTGACATACTGATCGCCTCTGGCGCCTCCGCCATAAAGCTTTGGAACCCCTCTTCCTCTCAGTCTGAATACGGTTCCCGACTGAGTCCCCTCAGGAATATCATAGGAAACTTTTTCGTCGATTGTTGGAACTTCAATTTCTCCGCCGAGAGCCGCTTCAACAAAAGTAATAGGGAAATCGCATAAAATATCAAAGCCCTGACGAGTGAAAATCTTATGAGGCTTAACACTTACCGTAATTAAAAGGTCTCCGTTTGGACCGCCGTTTTTGCCTACATTCCCCTGTTCTCTTACAGGAAGGGTCTGGCCGTCATTGATTCCCGCAGGAATTTTAACCTTAACCTTTACAGTTTTGAGAACTTCTCCCTTGCCTGAACAAGTTGGGCATGGGTTTGTTATAACCTTACCTGTTCCATGACACTTGCTACAAGGACGAACACTTTGCATTTGCCCAAACATAGTGTTCTGAACAGTTCGGACCTGACCGGTTCCGCCACAAGTTCCACATGTTGCAGGAGAGCTTCCTTTTGCAGAGCCACTGCCCTTACATTCACTACACTTTTCTTTTCTGCGGACACTAACTTCAACTTCTTTGCCGAAGCAAGCCTCTTCAAAGGTCAATTCCAGGCGAACATGAATATCGTCTCCTTGAACCGGTGCGTTTGGATTTCTCCGTGATGATCCACCAAAACCGCCAAACCCGCCACCGAAAAGGTCGAAAATATCTTCAAACCCGCCAAAGCCACCTGAGAAGCCTCCGCCACCAAAACCGCCTGCATTGGGATCAACTCCCGCGTGGCCGAATTGGTCATATCTCTGCCTTTTCTCACTATCGCTAAGTACCTCATAGGCCTCAGAGGCTTCTTTAAACTTTTCCTCTGCTTCCTTTGCTTTATCGCCGGGGTTAAGGTCAGGATGATACTTTTTCGCAAGTTTTCTGTATGCTTTTTTCAGTTCGTCAGCGCTGGCATTTTTGTCAACGCCCAGCACTTCATAATAATCTCTTTTATCTGCCAATTCTTCCACCTACCAATTTACAGAGCAGTTCGTCTTGGATTAATCCAAGACGAACATATTTTTATAAATTATTTGTTTTCATCGTCAACAACTGTATATTCTGCGTCAACAACATTATCGTCAGTTGCTCCTGCATTAGCACTACCCTGAGCCTGCTGTGCCTGAGCTGCCTGTTCATAGAGTTTCTGAGAAACTGCATAGAATTTTTGTGAAACTGCATCTGTCTGTGCTTTTACTGCTTCAACATCAAATTCGTCAGTTTTAATAAGCTCTTTAAGTTTATCAACCTCAGTCTGAATACCCGCTTTTTCATCTTCGGTAATCTTGTCACCAAGTTCAGCGAGGGTCTTTTCAGTCTGATAAACGATGCTGTCTGCTGTGTTTTTAGTTTCAACTTTTTCCTTATTCTTTTTATCTTCTGCCGCAAACTGTTCAGCTTCCTTAACGGCCTTTTCGATATCCTCGTCAGAAAGATTTGTGCTTGATGTTATTGTAACATCCTGGGAGTTGCCTGTGCCTAAATCCTTAGCTGTAACATGAACAATACCGTTTGCGTCAATATCAAATGTAACTTCAATCTGCGGAACACCGCGTGGTGCCGGTGGAATATTATTAAGACTGAATCTTCCGAGAGTCTTGTTATAAGCCGCCATTTCGCGTTCTCCCTGAAGAACATGAACCTCAACACTTGTCTGGCTGTCAGCAGCAGTTGAGAACACCTGGCTCTTATTAGTTGGGATAGTTGTGTTTCTGTCGATAATCTTTGTGAAAACGCCACCCATTGTTTCAATACCAAGAGAAAGTGGAGTTACATCAAGAAGAACTAAATCTTCAACTTCGCCTGTTAAAACACCACCCTGGATACAAGCACCAAGAGCAACACATTCGTCAGGGTTGATTCCCTTATGAGCTTCTTTACCAATAAGCTTTGCAAC
>JAZSPE010000038.1:0-8931 GCA_045537265.1 Clostridia bacterium
TCTCCACCGTTCCTTCGATAAGTTCATTTTCAAAAAGCCCTACCTTAGAAAACCGCTCTCTGTATTTTGCAACGCAAGATAGGGCATCCTCTCGGTTCATACCGTAAAACTCCATAAATCCGTCAACTAATGGAGGACCTATAAAGCGTTTTAATTTCTCCTGATTTTCTTCTATTATTCCCTTTGACTCTAAGGCATATTTAACGCTTTTTGTTATCCCCTCTTCAGGAAGAGTGAGAGTCCCGTCAAGGTCAAATAATATTAAATCATACATAATTTTCTCCTTTTATAAGCCGAGATAATCTCTTAATTTTTCTGCATCGCCGTCAAATAAGTATCCCTTTATGCCTACCTTTTCTGCACCCAAAATATTTTTCTCGCTGTCGTCTATAAACAAGCACTCATCTGCTTTTAAGTTAAACTCTCTCAGCAAATGCTCAAAAATTTCTTTTTGGGGTTTTACCTTTCCCAAAGGTCCTGAAAAAACAAGCCCGTCAAAGCAGGCAAAAAGTTCTTTTATCCATTTTGCTTCGCTGTATTTTTCCGCAAAGCCTATGCTTATATTTGACAAAAGATACAGCTTTTTATCGGTTTTTTGAATATCAAAAATCAGTTTTTCCATATTAGGAACGGGGGTTAAAGAATTTATCCAGTTATCATACACACGGCAGGCAAGGGAGCCTGTTTTTTCGTCTGTTCGGGAGAGAATTCCCGCTTTAACCTCTTCGTCGGTTATGCTTCCGTCATCCAGCTTGTCCCAGTAAAGTCTGTCAAAGGCAATTTCGCTTATCTCCTTTCGGAGCTTTTCGTCCTCAACAAAGGGTTTGGTCAGCTTTTCAGGATAAAATTCTGCCAAGACATTGCCAAAATCAAAAATATAGTTCTTAATCATTTTTATTCTCCCGTGTCTGTTTCTTCTTTTAATTTTACCATATCGCACCTTAAAAAGCAAGCAAAGAGAGATTTTTGTTGACAAAATACATATTTTTTGCTATATTATAATAAGAACAGATTAGATGAGATTAGATGAGAATATTTAGACGAGATGAGACATTTTTATTTTGATGCTCTTTTCTTCTGATTTTCTGTTCAGAAGATTTTTTTATTGGAGGATGAAAATTATGAACAAGTATAAGGATTTTGAAAACTATCTTAAAGAAAACCCTACTCCTGACGGCTATTTCGGCAAATTCGGCGGGTCATATCTCCCACCTGAGCTTGAAGTTGCTTTTAAAGAGGCAGACGATGCTTACGAGGCAATCTGCCACTCTGCTCAGTTCATTAACGAGCTTCGCCGTATCCGTAAGGAATTTCAAGGTCGTCCTACTCCCGTTTACCACTGTGAAAGACTTTCCAAACTTTTCGGCAACTGCCAGATTTATTTAAAGAGAGAGGACTTAAACCACACAGGAGCCCATAAATTAAACCACTGTATGGGGCAGGGACTTCTTGCTAAATATATGGGCAAGAAAAAGCTCATCGCCGAAACAGGGGCAGGTCAGCACGGGGTTGCCCTTGCAACTGCTGCCGCTTATTTTGGTATGGAATGTGATATTTATATGGGTGAGGTTGATATTGAAAAGCAACACCCAAATGTTATAAGAATGAAGATGCTCGGGGCAAGGGTTATTCCCGTAACTCACGGTCTTAAAACCTTAAAGGAAGCCGTTGACGCTGCATTTGATGCATATCTTAAAGAATATGACAATGCGATTTACTGCATAGGTTCCGCTCTCGGCCCTCATCCTTTCCCGAAAATCGTAAGAGACTTCCAATCAATTATAGGTATTGAGGCAAGGGAACAGTTCTTAGAGATGACAGGAATTATGCCAGACGCCGTTTGCGCTTGCGTTGGTGGCGGTTCAAACTCAATCGGTATGTTTGTTCCTTTCGTTTCCGACCCTGTTGAGATTTACGGAATTGAGCCTCTTGGCAGAGGGGAAAAAATCGGCGACCACGCCGCAACAATGAAGTTTGGTAAAGAAGGCAGAATTCACGGCTTTGACACCTATGTTTTAAGTGACGAAAATGGCGAGCCGCTTCCTGTTTACTCAATTGCCAGCGGTCTTGACTACCCTGGGGTTGGCCCTGAACACGCTCATCTTCGCGATTTGGGAAGAGTTAATTACGAAACAGTTTCCGATGAAGAGGCTATGGAGGCATTCTTCCTCCTTTCAAGATACGAGGGAATTATTCCTGCAATCGAAAGCGCTCACGCCGTTGCATATGCTATCCGCTATGCAAAGGAGCATAAGTCAGGCTCAATCCTTGCTTGTTTATCGGGCAGAGGGGATAAGGACATTGACTATGTTTACGAAAAATACGGCTGCGGCGAAAAATTTAAGCTTGATTATAAAATCTAAAATTAAAAGGTCAATACTCAAAAGAGTATTGACCTTTTTTAATGGGATAGGAAAAAAGCTTTGGAATGGACAAACTGAGTCCGAAGCCGTACATAGGTACTGCGAGAGGCGAAGGAGTGTTCGTAGCAAAAATATAATTAAATTTGAAAAATCGAAATCTTTCGATTTTTCTTCATCTTTACTTTTTATATTTCAATATTTTTGCGGTCCGGAGTTTTTTTACATCCCATTTTTATCTTAATCCTGAACTGTTGTTAAGCATCACTGCGCTGTATATAAAGAGAACATCCTGAGAATCAAAGTCTATTAAATTTCCTAGAAAATCGCTTCCAACATAGCGGATATCCACAACAGTTGTCTTTTCATACCCCAACGATAGTAGAGGCGCTAAACTGCTTCCGAAAGAGTCGCGGAAAATTATAAGCTCTTTTCCTGTTTGAACTTCGGGATACTCTATGGTAACAAGCGGGGTTGACCCTGATAAAAACATTTCATAGGGGTCTTTTCCTACCGCCTTTTCCATATTATACATTTCCCCATCTTTTGGAGAACCCGTATCATAATATTTAATCACGGCGCTATCGAGGGCAGGGTTTGTCAGATACTTTATTGTATCAGGCTTAACCGAAAGGGCAGACTGACCTTTATAAACTCCATAGAAAGGTTTTTCAATTTCATTAACCTTATATTCTGTTTTGATGATAGTTCCCATCTCTTTTAAGATATATTCGGAAACATCGGTAATCTCCTCCTGCTTCCAATGAGAGTCGGTTGTATAATAATCGTCAATATCTAAAAGAGGTGCAACATCAATATATTTCGCATAAGGCATTTCATTTTTGAAATAGTCAGCAAAGTTATCATAATCAATAGATAAATAGCCGTCCTCTTTTCCGAAAAAGTAATTCTTATCGGGGACGATTGAAAGGTATACTTTCATCTCTTTTCCGTCTATATACCTATCGTAAATCTTATTAAAAATCTCTGCCGAGTGGCTCATCATTTTCTCATTTTCGGGATATTCGATTTTGGAAATATGCCCGTCTTTAAAGTAGAGTCCGTTGTTATCCATCTGGTTTAAGACATTATTCACGAAAACCGCTTTAATCCCACGAAAAGCATCTCTTTGGGGGAATTGGTCTGCGCTATATTCTTCAAAATTTTTCATAAATTCCCCAGAAAAAATCGTTTCGGCGTTTACTTCTGTCATTTGAGCCAACGGCCGTCTTTCACTTTCGGAATATTCCTCATCTTTCTTTAAAAAGCAGGAAAGAGAAATTGCGCCAACTAAAAGGGCAAAAATAACAACTGATATAATATCTTTTATTTTCATATTTCTCCCCCTCCTTTAAAATCTGAAATACAAGAACGGATTAAATGAGCCGTCTGCAAGATATGCTGTTGAAACAATTAAAAGAGTAACAAGGAAAGGAATTTCGATTATATCCCACGCCTTTTTAAAGCCATTATTTATGCTTAGTTTTTCGATAAGCTTTTTAGGAAGGGGCGTTGCGCCGATTATTCCTATGAGTATGACTGTTCCATAGCTTCTCAGATAATACACAAATTCATTTGAAACGAGAGGGGTATTTCCTGCCCCAAAAAGTCCGCCAATATAAGAAATCGCTTGTCTTATATCCCCTGAGCTGAATAAAACAAAGCTTATGGCTACAAGGAAAAAGGTGTATATATGGCTTATTACTTTATTCTTTTTAAGAAAATCGGTTAAGAAGAACTTTTCAATGGTTAAAAGAACTCCGAAATAAAGTCCCCAGATTGCAAAGGTCCATTCTGCTCCGTGCCAAAAACCTGTTAAAAACCAGACCGTAAAAATATTTATTAAAAGTCTGAGTTTTCCTACTCTGTTTCCGCCCATGGGAATATAAACATAATCTCTAAACCATGTTCCTAAGGATATATGCCATCTTCTCCAAAATTCTGTTATGCTTGAAGAGATAAATGGATAGTTAAAGTTTTCCATAAAGTTAAAGCCAAAGATTTTGCCAAGGCCGATTGCCATATCGCTATACCCTGAGAAATCAAAGTAAATCTGGAGCATATAAGAAATTGCAAAGAGCCAGTAAAATGCAACAGACTTGTCCCCTGACTGCATAAAAATGTCGCAAAGCTCACCTAAGGTGTTGGCAAGAATTATCTTTTTAGATAGACCGATTATAAACCGTCTTATGCCCTCTGATGCCTTTGAAAAACTATGTTTTCTCTGGGTAAGCTGGGTTTCAATATCTTTATATCTTACGATAGGTCCTGCAATAAGCTGTGGGAAAAGGGCAACATAGGTTGCAAGATTTATTGGGTTTCTCTGCGCCCTGACCGTTCCTCTGTAAACATCAATGTTATAGCTTAAAATCTGGAAAGTGTAAAAACTTATTCCGATTGGAAGAGCAATTCTAAGCAGCGGAACACTAAGGCCTGTTACGGCATTAAAATTCTCTATGAAAAAGTCGGCGTATTTAAAATAGGCAAGAGCGCCAAGGTCGATTAAAACTGCCAATACCAAAAATACTTTGGAAAGGGTTTTCCCTCTGAATTTTTCAATGAGCAATCCCAAAGCATAGCCGCTTAAAACCGTAGCAATCATCAAAAATATATACTTTGGCTCGCCCCAGGCATAAAAAACAAGGCTTGAAAGTAACAGCACACTGTTTTTCAGCATTTTCGGTGCTATAAAATATAAGATTAAAACTATCGGCAAGAAATAATATAGAAAAGGTATACTTGAAAATAGCATAGCTTATCCTCCTAATAATTTAGAAAACGGGTGCGAAAATGCACCCGTTTTATTTAGCTTTTACTCTTCACCAAAGCTCTTTCGACACATTACAAAGAATACTTTATTTCCTTCTGCACCGTATACCATTTCTTCGGCTTCAGCGCAAACAAGCCATCTTAAATTAGCCTGACTTTTAAGAGTCTGAATAAAGGAAGCTGTATCTCCTGCATTTTCAAGCTCGAAAACATATCCCACAAAAGGAATTGAGCCAATCATAGGCATAAATGCAACGCCGTTCTTAAACCCTTTAATCTCTTCTCCGTCAAAGCCAGGGAGATAGTCGCCTTCTGCAACAGGGTTGGTTACAGGAGAAAATGGAAGAATTGAATTCTGGCAAATACCGCTTACGATTTCTTCCGCACTCTTTCCAGCTGCTATTTTTCTAAACTCTGCAAGAAGAGCTGTCCCCAATGTTTTCGGTTCATCTGCAGGTTTTTCAGCAGGTTTCTCTGCGGGTTTTTCAACTGGTTTTTCCTGAGGTTTCTGAGTTTCTTCCTTTTCGGTCTCATCAGTAACATCTTCCGTCTCGTCAGGAGCCTCTGTTTCATCATCTTTGACAGTATCTTCTACCTTTGTTTCGTCCTTTTCAGTAGGACCATTAACTTCATCCTTTTTGCAAGATGCAAAAGACAACACCAAAACAAGTGCTAAAATAAGCGCTAATACTTTTTTCATATTTTTTCTCCTTATGTTTTATTATCTGTTTACATAGTATTTAACAAGTTCTTCCAGTATTTCGTCAGTTTCAACTTTCTGGATAAGACTTCTTGCGCCATTATGGGCAGTTATATATGACGGGTCCCCTGACATAATATAACCAACAATCTGGCTTATGGGATTATAGCCTTTTTCCACAAGAGCGTTATGGACAGTAAGAATTGTTTCCTGAATATCCATAGGCTTTTTCTCTACTTGAAACTTAATTGTAGCGTGCTTGTCGTTATTCATTTTGTCTATCCTCCCGTATAGTATTTATTATCTTAAATCTGCACCGACTTTATTCTTAAGGCCGGCTAAAATTTTCTCCATAACTGCATTAACTTCGTCATCAGTTAAGGTTCTGTCGCTTGCTCTGAATGAAAGGGAATAAGCAACACTCTTCTTATTCTCTCCAAGCTGAGCGCCTCTGTATATATCAAAGAGAGTGTAGCTCTCTAAAATTCCGCCCATTTCCTTTTCGAAAATGTCTGCAATATCAGCAACGCATACATCTTCTTCTACAACCATAGCAATATCACGGGTTGTTGCAGGGAATTTTGGAAGAGGCTTATATGTCTTCTTCTGGTTTCCGCATTCAAAGATTGTTGCAAAATCAAGCTCAGCAAGGTAAACTTCTGCATTTATTTTATAGTTCCCTGCTACTGTCGGATGCGCCTGACCCATAACGCCGATTTTCTTATTACATTCACTGCAATAAATTTCAGCGCATCTTCCCGGATGGAAAGTTGGGTTGCTATCTACTCCAACATATTTTACCTTTTTAATTCCCATTTCATCAAAGAGGTTTTCAATTGTTCCCTTTAAATCATAGAAATCGCCACAGCCATACATACCGATTGCAACGGTCTTTCTCTCATCAGGGAGAGTTTCGCCCTTGTTTATATATACGCTTCCAAGCTCAAACAAAGACGCAGACGGAATTCTCTTATTATAGTTTGTCTTTAAAACCTCACACATTGAAGCGAGCATTGTTGTTCTCATAACGCTGTTTTCTTCGCCGAGAGGGTTAAGTATCTTAACAAAATTATACTTTTCGTCATCACTTGGAATTCCCAAAAGTTCGTTTTCCTTAGGGTCGGTAAATGAATATGTTATGATTTCGTCAAAACCGTCTGATACTAAAACATCTTTAATCTTTGCCTCTGCTTTTTGCTCAGGAGTTCTTCCTCCGCAAGTAACAGCTGTATCCATAAGGGTTGTCGGAATTTTGTCATAGCCGTAAATTCTTGCAACTTCCTCTGCAATATCAGCCATTGACTCAATATCCCCACGGAAAGTAGGAACGATTATTTTATCTCCCTCAATCTTAAATTCAAGGGAAGTTAAGATGTCAATCATTTCGTTGCGGCTTATATCCATTCCCAAGAACGCATTCATTCTTTCAGGCTCAAAAGGAAGGACGAGTGCTTCTTTAAGTGTGCCTTTTACCTCAATTGTGCCTTCCAAAACATCGCCTGCGCCCATCTTAGCAATAAGCTGACAAGCTCTTTCGATTGCGCCGTCAAGGTTATATGGGTCAAGACCCTTTTCAAAGAGGGCAGATGCGTCAGTTCTCATACCGAGAGCCTTTGCAGCGCGTCTTACAGCTGTTCCGTTAAAGGTTGCCGCTTCAAAGAGAACAGTTGTTGTTTTTTCAGTAACCTCTGAGCTTGCGCCACCCATAACACCTGCAACACCGATTGCTTCCTTTTCGACAGCGATACAAATCATTGAAGAGTTTAATGTTCTGTCCTGATCATCAAGAGTTTTAAGGATTTCTCCGTCCTTTGCGCGTCTTACGATAATTTTCTTTCCTGCCACGCAGTCAAGGTCATAGGCGTGCATTGGCTGACCGTATTCAAGCATAACATAGTTTGTTATATCAACAACATTGTTAATGGCTCTTATTCCGCAAGCGGCAAGTCTTTTCTGCATCCACTCAGGAGATGGACCTATCTTAACATTTTTAACAACCTTACCCAAAAATCTTGGGCAGAGGTCAAAGTCTAAAACCTCAACTTTTGCATTATCTTCTGCCTTTTCAGAAATTTTCTCATATTCCTTTGGATTTGGAACAGAGAAATCATAGCCAAATGTTGCGGCAGTTTCTCTTGCAAGTCCTATAACGCTCATACAGTCAGGTCTGTTTGATGTAATTTCAAACTCAACAACCTTTTCATCAAGACCTAAAAGAGCGCAAGCATCAACACCGATTGGTGTATCCTCGGGGAGAATTAAAATCCCCGTTGCTCTTTCCTTTGACATTCCAAGCTCGTCAGTTGAGCAGAACATTCCATCGCTTACAACTCCACGGAGCTTGCCTCTTGTTATTTTCTGTCCGCCGTAAACTGTGGACTTGTGCATTGCAACAGGAACGATTGCCCCTTCGAAAACATTTGGAGCGGCAGTTACAATCTGGATTGGAGCTTCTTCCCCAACCTCAACCTGACAAACAACAAGCTTATCAGCGTCAGGATGAGCCTCAACCTTTAAAATCTTGCCTGTTCTTATGTTTTCCGCCTCGCCGCCGAGTCTTTCTGTTCCCTCAACCTTTGAGCCGGACATTGTCATTTTATGTTCATATTCTTTTGTTTCGATTTCGCCTATATTCATATAGTCGCGAAGCCATGACATTGGTAAATTCATAATTTATTCCATCCTTTCACTCTTAAAACTGCTCTAAAAATCTTGTGTCGTTCTCATATAAAAGTCTTATATCGTCAATGTCATATCTGAAGAGAGCAACACGCTCAAGACCTATTCCAAAAGCAAATCCGGAATAAACATCTGTGTCAATGCCACAGTTTTTAAGTACCTTAGGATGCACCATTCCGCAACCTAAAATTTCAATCCAGCCCTCTCCCTTACAGAAGCGACAGCCTTTACCTCCACAGTTAAAGCAAGAGATATCAACCTCTGCGCTTGGCTCTGTAAATGGGAAGTGGTGTGGACGGAAACGAAGCTTTGTATCATCTCCATAGAGCTTTTTAACAAAAACTTCAAGCGTTCCTTTAAGGTCGGACATCTTTATACCCTTATCAATAACAAGTCCCTCAACCTGATGGAAAACAGGGGAGT
>JAZSPE010000047.1:0-3590 GCA_045537265.1 Clostridia bacterium
TAACCCCTGTTATTGTCTGCAATCTCCCTGAGGGAGCAGAAATAAAACCTGCAAGCGACTCTCTTAAAAAGCCAAAGGAAACCCTTTTTGCTGTTTCTCTTCCATCGGAAGAGCCCGATACAAAGGGAGCAGGCAAGGGCAAAGTTTTCGACTTTTTGCAAAAGCTGGGCAAGGTTTTAATGGTGGTTATTGCGGTTATGCCTGCGGCGGGAATTATGATAAGTATAGGAAAGCTTATCTCAATGTCAGGTGGCGACACCTCCATCGTTTTACGCATTGGCAGTATCTTAGAAAATATCGGCTGGGCAATAATCGGAAATCTTCATATCCTTTTCGCCGTGGCAATCGGCGGGTCCTGGGCAAAAGAGAGAGCAGGAGGCGCTTTTGCGGCACTTCTTGCATTTATCCTCATAAATAATATAACGGGAAACATTTTCGGCGTAACTGCGGATATGCTCTCTGACCCCAACGCCGTAACAAGAACCCTTTTCGGTCAGGAAATTGCCGTTAACGGATATTTTACTTCCGTTCTTGGCTCCCCTGCCCTTAATATGGGTGTTTTCGTGGGCATTATTTCAGGTTTCTTAGGCGGAATTGTTTATAATAAATACTATAATTTCAGAAAACTTCCTGATGTTTTGTCATTCTTTAACGGCAAACGATTTGTTCCGCTTGTTGTAATTTTCTATTCGGCTATTGCATCTTTAATTCTTTCTCTTATCTGGCCGTTTATCCAGATGGGGATTAACAAATTCGGCCTTTGGATTGCATCTTCGGCGGATACTTCCCCAATCCTTGCGCCGTTTATTTACGGAACATTAGAGCGTCTTCTTCTCCCCTTCGGCCTCCATCATATGCTTACAATTCCAATGAACTACACCTCTTTCGGAGGCACTTATATAATTCAGACGGGGGCCAGCGCAGGCACAACCGTTTTCGGTCAGGACCCACTTTGGCTTGCCTGGATTTCTGACCTTATCGGCTTTAAAAACGCAGGGGACACAGCGTCATACACCGCACTCTTAAACGGAATTACTCCCGCGAGATTTAAAGTTGGGCAGATGATTGGCTCGTCAGGTCTTCTTTTAGGGGTTGGCCTTGCCATGTATCGCCGTGTGGACAAAGACAAGCGGGCGAATTATAAATCAATGTTTTTATCGGCAGGACTTGCGGTATTCTTAACAGGGGTAACAGAGCCTCTTGAATTTATGTTTATGTTCTGCGCAATCCCACTTTATATTGTCTATGCCATTTTGCAGGGACTTGCTTTTGCCTCGGCTGGAATTATAAATTTAAGGCTTCACTCTTTCGGGAACATTGAGCTTTTAACAAGGCTCCCTATGTCAATAAACGCAGGACTTTTAGGAGACATCATAAACTTTGTTTTAGTCACAATTCTTTTCTTCGCCATCGGCTATTTTGTGGCATATTATATGATAGGAAAATTAGGCTATGCAACCCCGGGCAGAATGGGTAACTACACCGACGCCCCCTTAGAAGAAGTTCCAAACGACAAAGAAGAAAAGAAAAACGACAAAGCGGAGAGAATTATTTCTCTCCTTGGCGGACGGGAAAACATTTCCTTGGTTGACGCCTGTATGACAAGGCTTCGAATAACCGTTAAAGATCCCGAAAAGGTCGCTCCTCTTAAAGAGTGGAAAAAAGAAGGAGCTCTTGGTCTTTTCGTCAAAGGAACGGGAGTTCAGGCGGTTTACGGACCACAGGCAGACATTTTAAAGTCCGACATTAACGATATTCTTTAATATGAAGCTTTTAACTCTTAACACCCACAGTCTTATTGAAGAGGAATATGAAAAAAAGTGCTTGATTTTTACCGAAGAAATTGTTAAAATAAAACCTGATGTTATTGCACTTCAAGAGGTCAATCAGGGAATTAATTCTCCCCTTTGTCCCTCGCCCGAAACTTTCGGATTTATAAAAGGGGATAACTTCATTCCCCTTAAAATTGGCAATCACGCTTTAAGGATTGCAAAAATCCTTAAAGAACAAGGGGAAAACTATTTCTTCACTTGGGCAGGGATAAAGTGCGGATACGAAAAATTTGACGAAGGCCTTGCCATCTTCTCCCGTCTGCCTTTTGAAGAGATAAAATCTTTTTATATCTCAAAAGGGACGGACTACAAAAACTTTCGCACCCGCAAGGCACTATCTGTCAAAATCGGGAATAAGATTTTCTGCTGTGTTCACACGGGCTGGATGGGCGATACAGAAGAGCCTTTTCCCTATCAGCTTGAAAGTCTTAACCGCGTTCTTTCCCCAAAAAGAACCGAAGATATTTTTCTTATGGGAGATTTCAATGCCCCCGCCTCAGAAGAAAGCGGAGCATACAGCGAAATCTTAAAATCAGGCTGGCTTGACACCTACCCTCTTGCAAAGGAAAAGGACGAGGGCTCAACCGTCTTTGGCAAAATTGACGGCTGGAATGACAACAAAAAAGACAAACGAATTGACTATATATTTTCAAATCATAATATTAAAGTTTTTTCCTCAAAGGTAATCTTTGACGGGAAAGATACAAAAAAAGTTTCGGACCACTGCGGAGTTTTAATCGTGGCAGAGGGGGAGCTTTAAATTAACAAGGAGGCAAAAATGAAAAAAGCAGGTGTTTTACTACCAATAACTTCTCTGCCGTCAAAATACGGCATAGGCTGTTTTTCCAAAAGTGCTTATGAGTTTGTTGACTTTTTATCTTTGTCAGGGCAGAGTTATTGGCAAATTCTTCCCTTGGGGCAGACCGGATACGGCGACTCCCCTTATCAGTCTCCTTCATCATATGCCGGAAACCCTTATATGATAAGCCTTGACACGCTCATAGAAAAGAATCTCCTCTCTCGCGAGGAATGTGACTTCTGCGATTTCGGCACAGACGAAAATTATGTTGATTATGAAAAACAATATAATAACCGTTATCCCCTTTTGAGAAAGGCATATTCAAGATTTGTCCCTGACGAAGATTTTGAGGCCTTCAAACGAGAAAATTCCTATTGGCTTTTGGACTATGCTCTCTTTATGGCAATCAAAGGGCGCTATGGCGGAAAGGAATGGCTCTCCTGGGATGAAGACATAAAAAGAAGAGAGCCTGCCGCCCTCTTAAAATATCAAAGCGATCTTTCAGACGAGATGAACTTCTGGTGTTTCTTACAGTTTGAATTTTCTTCTCAGTGGAAGGCCCTTAAAAAATATGCCAACGAAAAAGGCATTTTAATAATCGGCGACCTTCCAATTTATGCTTCAATGGACAGCGCGGATGTCTGGGCAAACCCACACCTCTTCCAATTAGAAGAGGACCGCACGCCAATAGCCGTTGCAGGATGCCCTCCTGATGCTTTTTCTCCTTTGGGTCAGCTCTGGGGGAACCCCCTTTATGATTGGAAAACCCACAAAAAGGAAAATTATTTCTGGTGGATGAAGCGTCTTGACCATTCCTTTAAGCTTTTTGACTGTCTTCGAATTGACCATTTCCGAGGTTTTGAATCCTATTATTCAATTCCCTATGGAAACCCCGACGCAACTATTGGTCAGTGGGAAAAGGGGCCGGGGATGGAACTCTTTTTAGAAATGGAAAAGGT
>JAZSPE010000131.1:0-2028 GCA_045537265.1 Clostridia bacterium
TATAGTATATTATGACAAATTAAAGCCACAATGTCAAGGAAATTTTTTGATGTAACTTGTTTTTGGTCGGGCGGTGTGGTAATATAATATTAAAGGAAAGGAATGTTTCTTATGTCAGAGCTTACAAAGTGTTCTCTTTGCCCGAGAAATTGCAAAGTTAACAGGCACGAAACCGTTGGTTTTTGCGGGGCAGGGGATAAAATAAAAGTTGCAAGAAGCGCTCTTCATTTCTGGGAAGAGCCACTAATCAGCGGGAAAAACGGAAGTGGGACAATCTTCTTTTCCCACTGCAATCTAAATTGCGTTTTCTGCCAGAACTATGAGATAAGTCACGGCGGTTTCGGCAAGGAAATTTCCGTAGAAGAATGCGCCTCTCTTTTCTTAAAGCTTCAATCTATGGGAGCCCACAACATAAATCTTGTTACTCCCACGCCTTATTCTTCCCTTATAATAAAGGCGCTGGATTTGGTAAAAGATAAGCTTAATATTCCCGTCGTTTATAACTGTGGCGGATATGAAAATCCTGAGTTAATTGAAAAATTAAGTCCATATATTGATATTTATCTCACAGATTTTAAATACTATGACAAAACTCTTTCAAAGAAATATTCTCTTGCTGAGAATTACAGGGAGTTCGCCCTTTCGTCCTTAGAAAAAATGATAAAGACCAAAGGAAAACCCAAGATAAAAGACAGCATTATGGAAAGGGGCGTTATTGTCCGTCATCTTGTTTTGCCATCTTGCAGAGAGGACAGCAAAAAAATTCTTTCTCTGCTTAAAGAAAGGTTTGGAACGGACAAGTTTATTCTAAGCCTTATGGCTCAATATTTTCCCCCTGAAAATTTAGGGAATTTCCCCGAAATAAACAGGAAAATCACTTCCTTTGAATATGACAGTGTTGTTAATTTCGCTTATGATTTGGGCTTTAAAAATGCTTATATTCAGGAGAGGGAAAGCGCAAAGGAGAGCTTTGTTCCCGAATTCGATTTAAGCGGTGTTGACTAAAATAAATAAAAGTGATAAACTATATTAGAATTTACGAGAAAAGAGGTTTTATATAAATGAGTGAATGTACACACGATTGCAGTACTTGCGGAGAAAGCTGCAGCGAAAGAACGAGTCCTCAGAGCTTTTTAGAGGCTCCCAACGCTATGAGCAATATTAAAAAGGTTATTGGCGTTGTTTCAGGAAAGGGTGGAGTTGGAAAATCCTTAGTTACTTCCCTTTTGGCAACAGCGGTTTCCAAGGCGGGTAAAAACGCCGCTATTTTGGATGCGGACATAACAGGACCGTCTATTCCTAAAATTTTCGGTATTACCGAAAAAGCAACAGGAAATGATTTTGGCATTCTTCCTGCTAAAACAAAGGGCGGAATTGAAGTTATGTCTATCAATCTTTTACTTGAAGATGATACTGCTCCTGTTGTTTGGAGAGGCCCTGTTATTGCGGGCGCTGTTAAGCAGTTCTGGACAGATGTTATCTGGGAAGATGTTGACTATATGTTTGTTGATATGCCACCCGGCACGGGAGATGTTCCTTTAACTGTATTCCAGTCGCTCCCTGTTGACGGAATTATCATCGTAACTTCTCCTCAGGAGCTTGTTTCAATGATCGTTGAAAAAGCCGTTAATATGGCGAATATGATGAACATTCCTATTCTCGGTATTGTTGAGAATATGAGCTGGGTTAACTGCCCTGACTGCGGAAAGAAAATTCATATTTTCGGAGAGAGCAAAACCGGGGAAATTGCAACCAAGTTCGGTCTTCCTCTTCTTGCCCAGATTCCGTTTGATGCAAAGATTGCTTCTCTTTGCGATAAAGGGGAGCTTGAAAGCATCGAAGAAAACCCCATAAAGGGCGCATCTGACGCGGTTCTCGCCCTTTAAAAAAATATCAATAAAGTTAGAAAAAAACATTGACAAACATTTTCGTTTGTGGTATTATATTTTGGTAACCGCTCATAAAAGGTTCATAAAAAGCAGTTTGCTTACCTCATTTGGCGAGTCTTGGGTAATAGGAGGGATTACG
>JAZSPE010000217.1:0-3963 GCA_045537265.1 Clostridia bacterium
GTTATCGGAACAAACGATTTTCAAAATATTGTCGAAATCATAAAAGAGACAGAAGAAAAAAGAGGAATCTGCCGTTGTGACGGAGCGGAAACTATCTGTGAGGGACTTCCCAGAAGTTTATCCACTCCAAAATATACGGCATATCTTAAAATTGCCGAAGGTTGCGACAACCGTTGCACCTACTGCGCCATTCCATACATAAGAGGAAAATACAGAAGCCGCAGAATTGAAGATATTGTATCAGAGGCGAAAACCTTTGCCGAGGGCGGAGCGAAAGAAATTATTATTATCGCTCAGGATACAACAAGATACGGCATTGATTTGTACGGGGAATATAAGCTCCCGCAGCTACTTAAAGAACTTTGCAAGATAGATAAAGTTTCGTGCATAAGACTTCATTATCTTTATCCCGAGCTTATAACAGACGAGCTTATTGGTGTTATTGCAAGTGAAGAGAAGATCTTAAATTATCTGGACATTCCAATCCAGCACGCAAACGACAGAATCTTAAAGCTTATGGGAAGAAGAACTAATAAGGCGCAACTTGAAAGCCTTATTGAAAAGCTCAGGGCAAGAATTCCTGATGTTACTTTAAGAACAAGCCTTATTGCAGGGTTCCCCTCTGAAACGGAGGAGGAATTTTCCGAGCTTTATGAATTTGTGGAAAAGGCAAGGTTTGACCGCCTTGGTGTTTTTGCTTATTCGCAGGAGGAAGGAACTCCCGCTGCTCGCCTGGATGGGCAAATAGACCATGATAAAAAGCTTGACAGGCAGGATGAAATTATGCTCTTGCAGGAGGGAATCTCCGAAGAGCTTTCCGAGCAGAAAGTGGGCACAATTCAGACTGTTTTAGTTGAAGGCTTTGACGAAATTATTAAAAGCCATTACGGCAGAACATATAGCGACAGCGTTGAAATTGACGGCAAGGTCTTTTTCAAGGCGGAAAGACGAATTCCCGAAGGGGAAATGGTAAAGGTTAAAATTGAGCAGGCAATGGCTTTTGACCTTTTCGGCACGGAATATAAAGAAGATTGAAAGTGAGGAGAAATTATGAATTTACCTAATAAGCTTACACTACTCAGAATCATACTCATACCGATATTTGTTGTTTTGTTTGAAGTTTCATTTATCCCATATAATATGATTTGGGCACTTTTGGTTTTTGTTATAGCGGCAATTACCGACCAGCTTGACGGACATCTTGCAAGAAAGAATAATCAGGTAACAAGCTTTGGAAAGCTTGCTGACCCCCTTGCAGATAAGCTCTTAACCATTTCAGCGCTTATTTGCTTTGTAGAAAAAGGCATTCCTTATCTTCCGGGCTGGGCAGTTATAATCATTATTGCCCGTGAGCTTATTGTTACGGGAATAAGAATGATTGCCTTAACTGATAACACAGTTATTGCGGCAAGTATGGGCGGAAAATCCAAGACAGTTGCACAGATAGGGGTTATCGTTTTAGTTATGGTTGACCTTATCTTGCAGGGCTTTGGAATTGTTATTCCTTATGCGGTTATGGCAGTACTTGTGGCTGTTATGGTGCTCCTTACACTTATATCAGGATTTGACTATCTCAAGAAAAATTGGGGGCTCCTCAGTTTTAAATAAAAATTTCTTGACTTATATGGTAAAATATGATATTGTATGAGAGAAATAAAAAGTCTTTACTTTAAGGGAGGATTATCTTAATGGATATTTTTGAAACAGTCAGAGCTGTTGTTGCTGAACAGCTTGGTATTGATGAAAGTGATATTACAATGGACTCATCTTTCAATGATGACCTTGAAGCTGACTCCTTAGACATCGTTGAACTTATGATGGCTTTAGAGGACGAATTCAAAATTGAAATCGACGACGATGAAGCCGGCAACATTTCAACAATCGGAGATATTGTTGAATACATAAAGGAAAGAATTTAATTTTAGAGAGCAAATGGGGCGGGCAAGAAATTTTGTCCGCTCATTCTTTTAAATAAAGTGTGAGCGAGGTGGAAAATATGAATATCGGCTATGAATTTAAAAATAAAGAGCTTTTAAAACGCGCCTTTACTCATATTTCTTATGCAAACGAAAATAATATAGAAAGCAACCAGCGTCTTGAATTTTTAGGGGACAGCATCTTATCCTTTGTTGTTGCCCAAAAACTCTATGAGGTTTATCCAAAGGCGGACGAAGGGGAGCTTACTCAGATGAGGGCGGCCTTGGTATGCGAGAAATCCTTAGCTCAAAAGGCTATGGAAATGGGAATTTCGGAGGAAATTATTTTCGGCAAAAGTGAATCGAAAAGTAACGGCCAGTATAAAGCGTCAATTCTTTGTGATACCTTTGAGGCTCTTTTAGGGGCAATTTTTTATGACGGCGGAATCGAAGAGGCCCAGAGTTGGATTCTCTCTGTCTTTAAAGAGGATTTCGAGGATATAAAACCGACTGATTTGACAAATTACAAATCGGAGCTTCAAAGCTATTACCAGAAGAAAGAAAAACGCAGAGGTATGGTTTCATATAAGCTTAAAGAAAGAAAAGGTCCTGACCACAACCCCACATTTTTGGTAAGCGTCTTGGTTGACGGCGTTAAAATGGGGGAAGGCCAGGGCAAAAGTATGAAAGAGGCTGAGCAAATGGCGGCCAAAGAGGCTTTCATGAGGGCAACGGGAAAATGAAAAATGCGAGAAAATATAACCTGCCGATTTTCATCCCACATTTAGGCTGTCCCAACGACTGTGCCTTTTGCAACCAGAAAAAAATAACGGGGAAAGATTCGGATATGACCCCTCAAAAAGCTGAAGAAATGATAGGAAAATACCTTGAAACCACCGAAGAAAATGCTAAAATAGAGATTGCGTTTTTCGGCGGAAGCTTCACGGGCCTTGACCTTTCCTTGCAGGAAGAATTTTTGAAGGTGGCAAATAAGTTTGAACGCAGAATAGACGGAATAAGGCTTTCAACACGCCCTGACTATATCTCTGAGGAGATTTTGGGCCTGCTTAAAAAATACGGCGTTACGGAGATTGAGCTTGGGGCTCAAAGCTCTGATGATGAAGTCCTTAGAGTAAACCGCAGAGGGCATACCTTTGCCGATACCGTAAAAGCCTCAAAAATGATAAAAGAAAGGGGCTTTTCCTTAGGTCTTCAAATGATGATTGGAATGGCAGGCTCAGACAGGGAAAAGGATATAAAAACCGCAAAGGATATAATCGCATTAAATCCCGACTCAACAAGGATTTATCCCACATTGGTTCTATCAGGAACGGCACTTGAAACAATGAATTATGAGCCATATCCTCTCGAAAAAGCGGCGGAGATTGCGTCCGTAATTATTGAGCTTTTCAGGGAGAAAGGCATTAAAATTTTAAGGATAGGTCTCCACGAAAGCGAGGAATTAAAAAACGGAAGCGTTATAAAAGGGCCATATCATCCGGCTTTCGGCGAGCTTGCCGAGGGGTATATCTGGCGGAGAAAAATTGAAAAAATGATTGCAGATGGTAACTTTGACGGGGAGATTCCTTGCGGAAAATCAGAGGTTTCCAAAATCATAGGGCATAAAAAAGTGAATAAAAAATATTTTTATGACAAATACAAAGTAGAGATAAAACCAGTGCCAAGGGAGGCAGAATAATGGACAAGAAGAAAATTGAAAGAATAAATGAGCTTGCAAGAAAATCAAGGGAAGATGGGCTTACAGAGGCGGAAAAAGAGGAACAAGCGGTGCTCAGGAGAGAATATATTGAGTCCTTTAAAATGAGCCTTCGCTCCCAACTTGATAACATTGAATTTAAGGAGGAAAAGTAAATGCCACATATAGTTGTTAAATGGTATAAAGGAAGATCAGAGGAAGAAAAGAAAGAGTTTGCTCAGAAGATTTTGGAAGAAGCAACCCGCGTAACAGGAAGAGGGGCGGAGCATTTTTCCGTTGCCATTGAGGACTATGAGCCAAGCGAGTGGATGGAAACTGTATAAAGTCGGA
>JAZSPE010000123.1:0-2497 GCA_045537265.1 Clostridia bacterium
TATTGATACATCTTCGAGTAGGTCAGATAAAGTTATCGCCTTACCTGTTCTCTTTGACATTCGGACAACTTCGCCGTCACGGGTTAAACGAACAAGCTGCATTAAAACAACTTCAAGGCTGTCAGGGTTTAAGCCGACTGCCGCCATTGCACCTTTCATTCTTGCAACATGGCCGTGGTGGTCAGCCCCCCATACATCAATAGCCAAATCATATTTTCTTGTTTCAAGCTTATTGATATGGTAGGCAATATCCGCCGCAAAATATGTTGGGATACCGTTTTGGCGGACTAAAACCTCGTTCTTTTCAAGGCCCATCTTTTCGCAGTTAAGCCAGATTGCCCCCTCTTCTTCATAGGTGTATCCGCTGTCGGTAAGGCGCTTTATCGCATCCTCCACCGCTCCGCTTTTATGAAGCTCACTCTCTCTGAACCAAACATCATAGAAAATTCTATACTTTCCAAGGTCGGTTTCAAGATACTTTATATTCTTCTCTAAGGCATAATCCACGAGGGCTTTCTTTCTGTCCTCAGATGATGCGTCAAGATACTTATCTCCCTCTATTTTAATAAACTCTTTTGCATGGTCGCGGATATCCTCGCCGTGATAGCCATCCTCGGGGAACTCTATTGCATCTTCCCCTTTAAGCTCCTGAATATATCTTGCCTCTAAGGATTTTCCAAACTTCTCAATCTGATTTCCTGCATCGTTTATATAGAATTCACGGGTAACCTCATAGCCTGCATACTCCATAACGCTTGCCATACAGTCGCCGAGGGCTCCCCCTCTGGCATTTCCCATATGCATAGGGCCTGTTGGGTTTGCGCTTACGAATTCAATCATAACCTTTTTACCCTTACCCATATCAATCTTGCCGTAGTCTGTTCCCATTTTTTCAATGGCAGATAAAACGGAATAAAGATAGTTGTTGGTCAGGTAAAAGTTAATAAAGCCTGCCCCTGCAATCTCAACCTTTTCAATATCTTCGTTTTTATCAAGGCAGGAAACAATCCCCTCTGCGATTTTTCTCGGCGCAGTTTTAAAAGGCTTTGCAAGCATCATAGCAATATTGCAGGCAAAGTCGCCGTGCTGTTTATCTTTTGGAATTTCAAGCTTTAAAATACTTTCAAAGTCAATCTTTTCCTCAGGAGCAGGAATTTCCCCCTTGGAAATTGCAAGGTTTAAAGCGGAGATAACCGCATCCCCTATTGACTTTTTAACATTCTCGATAATATTCATAGTTTTATCCTTTCGTTCTTACAGATATATGAAGTGTGTTTAAGGCATAGCTTTCGTTGTTAAAATCAATGGTGTAAGAAAGTTTAACCTTTCCCCCGTCTTCGCTGAGGTCATTTTTAAACTCCCGAAGCTCCGTTGCAACAGGAATCATCCCGTAAGGAGTGTTATAGTTGCAAAGTCTTTTTCCCCCAAGAGAAAACTCCATTTTGCTTTCAACATCTCCTCGTCGGGAAAGGATTATGTTATCCTCTGCAATTTTAACAATGGTTTTTGTATTCTTAAAGCCCGTAAGCTCTGTTTCATCATACATTATATAAAACTTATCGTTCTTTTTGGAGAATTTCCCTAAGGTTTCAAGTTCAATCTTATCCTCCGCGCCCCCGTCAAAAGGCTTTTGAACGGTAACGATTTTTATCATTGCGTTATTTTCCATCTATTCCACTCCAAGCTCTAATGCAAATTCAATATGACGGCTTATAATCTCCTTAACACTAACTCCGCAGTCTGCCCAAAGCTTTGGATACATACTGATTGGGGTAAAACCCGGGAGAGTGTTAATCTCGTTTAAATAAACCTTGCCGTCATCCTTTGAAACAAGAAAATCAACACGGGAGAAGCCTCTGCACTCAGCCACTTTATATGCCCTTATGGCATAGTCCTTGATTAAATCTCTTGTTTTATCGTCTATTGATGCAGGGATAATAAGCCCCGAATTTTCATCCTCATATTTTGCCTCAAAATCATAGAAATCCTTTGCAGGCTTAATCTCTCCTAAATTTTCAGCAGCAACAGGAGCATAATTTCCACACACGCTGCACTCTACTTCCTTAGGGTTAATTGCCTTTTCTATCATAACCTTATAATCGTGCAAAAAGGCAAGAGCGATTCCCTTTTCAAGTTCCTCTCTGTTATAAGCCTTTGTAACCCCGACAGATGAACCTGCGTTAGGTGGCTTAATGAAGCAAGGATATCCGATTTTTTCTTCTATTTCTTCAAAATCAATTTCGTCCCCTGTTTTAAATTCAATCCAGTCGACAACAGGAATACCTGCGTTTCTAAACAGCACCTTTGCAACGCATTTATCCATACAAACACAGCTTCCGATAACTCCGCTGCCTATGCAGGGAATTCCGGCAAGGGCACAAAGGCCCTGAAGCGTTCCGTCCTCTCCGTTTTTGCCGTGGAGAACAGGGTATACGGCATCAATTTTAATAACCTCTGTTTTATCCCCAAAGATTATAATAAGTCGGATCGTAGCCAT
>JAZSPE010000135.1:0-12335 GCA_045537265.1 Clostridia bacterium
CTCCGCAGAGGACAGCCTCAAAGGGATATTCATATTCGTCATAGTTAAAGATTGGCATCTCTCCGCTCCAAAACAAATGAAGGAAAATTCCCAAAGAGAAAACATCCGCTTTTGTGGTTATCTTCTCGTCCTCCCCTGACATATAAAGATGACACTCAGGGGCGAGATAATTGAGATTAGCCGTAAACGCGGTCTCGTCTTTCGGGGGATTATCCACAAAAAAGCTACTGTCAAAATCAATGAGCTTCGCCGTATAAACTCCGCCCTGAGATTTTGAGAACAAAATATTTCTCGGCTCAATGCCCCCGTAAACTATTCCCCTGCTATGCAAAAGTCCAAGGCTATACGCCAATATTCTTGTTACCAATAGCTTTTGATAAGGGGACATTTTCTTCATTTCATCAAGGGTAAGGGGCTTCCCTTCAATCTTATCCGTAGTTATGTAATAATTGCCTTTATCTCTGAAAAACTCATAGACGGGAACAATATTTCCGCTTATACATTCGCTTATTGCCCTGTAAAGCTTACCCCTCTCCTCCTGAAACTTCTTGCAGATGGTTATTTCTTCCATTATTTGCTCTTCCGATAAACCTTCTCGTTTTATCGGATAGATTGGGGAGGAAAACTCTTTAATAAAATATTCGTCGCCGTCTTTCTCTGCAAAACCCCATTTGGAAATGCCTTTTCTGTTTTCTCTTAGTGGGGTGGTAATTTTATATCCGTTAATTTCCATAACCGTGGGCTCCTTATATACATATAACGCCACAGAGTTTTTCTGTGGCATTATCTTTTATCATTATTTATTCGGCAAAGCATTCCTCTGAGATTTCTTCTTCCTCTTCCTTGTCTCTGCCAAAAAAAACCAAAATGCTTATAGTTGCCGCCGCAATTGCAATTAAAACCGCAATTAAACCGATTAAAACTTTTCTATCTTCAAATTTTCCAACATATCGGCTCAGTCCTTTAAGCATCTTTATCCCTCCGTTAAATTCCCAATAAATCCTTTGCATACCAGGACTTATCAAGCTTTATAATTCCCATATCTTCGGTAACAGGTTCGCCGTTGTCATAAGTCACTGCAACGCGGACAACTGCATAGCCTTCAATTTCCATTTCATAACGGTCAAGTGCCCATTTATATGTATCCTCAAAGGCGTCCTGCCCTGCTTTATATTCAGTAACGCTTAAAATTTTATAATAAACCGTAGAGCCTGCACCTTCGGCATAGACTTCCTTAAACTGGGTTTTAAGCTCATCAACACTTACATCAGCGCTCTTTGCTTCAACCTCCCACATTGTTTCGTGGGTCAGATTTGCAATGGCGTTGACATCAGATTTCTCCCAAGCCGTATAAAAAGACGCCACAAGACTTTCAGGAGTCGGGTTTGCCACCATTTCATTAATATTGCAGGAAACCGCCCCTAAACCTAAGATTAAAGATAGTAAAAAAACGGAAAGTTTTTTCAATCTTCTCATTTTAAAAGCCCTCTTTCATATTTTATCCGTAAAAAAGTTATATTTCCTTTATTCTACCTTAATTATAGCACCCCGCTTTCCCCGTGTCAATCATAATTTATACTTTTTATATTAGAAAAAGCGGTGTTTTTTATCCACCGCTTTTTATGTTATAAAATTATGCAGATAAGTCCTCCGCTGCCCTCGTTTATAATCCTTGAAAGTGTCTCTTGGAGCTTCATTCGGGCATCAATCGGCATATGACTGAGCTTATTGAGTAGTCCCTCGTTGACAAGCTCATGTAAAGACTTGCCGAAGATATTTGACTCCCAGATTTTAATGGGGTCATTTTCAAATTCTTCTAAGAGATAATGAACCAATTCCTCTGATTGTTTTTCCGTTCCCACAACCGGATTTACCTCAGTCTCAATGTCGGCGCGGATAATGTGCAAGCTGGGGGCGCTGGCACGAAGTCTTATTCCGAATTTACTTCCCTGCTTCATAATTTCAGGCTCTCTTAAAGTGAGCTCGTCAATTCCCGGGGAAACAATTCCATAACCCTGGCGATTAGCTTCTTCCAAGGCAATCTCTATCTTCTCATATTTTTTCTTAATATGCGAAAGATTTATAAGGGTTTCCATAAGGCCTTTCTGTCCCTCAATATTAAAGCCTGTTACCTCTTGGATTATCTTATAATAAATGTCATCTCCAACACAGGCGTTAAGCTTAACGGCTCCCGTTCCAAGGTCCGCATTTTCATAGTTTACGCTCTCTATATAAGGAGAAGCAAGAAGCCTTTCCCCGAAAGCCTTTATATCAGAAACCTTTTCAATCTTTTCAGAAGACGAAACAATATCCTCCTTAATCTGCTTTTTAAGCCAGTTGTCATCGCTAAGCGTTGTTATCCAACTTGGAAGATTTATTCCGATTTCTTTAACAGGGAATTCCATAAGGATTTTCTCCATTATTGTGCTTATATCCCCTGTTGAAAGCTCGGCGCAGTTAAGAGGAAGGACACATACGCCATATTTTTCTTCAATTTCTTCCTTGCATTTTAAGGCGTGTTCTGAGTTAGGATTGTTGGTATTTAAAATTACAACAAAAGGCTTATTTATAGCTTTAAGCTCTTCTATAACCCTTGACTCTGCCTCTTTATAATCATCTCTCGGGATGTCCGTTACAGTGCCGTCTGTGGTTACAACGATTCCTATGGTGGAATGTTCATCTATAACCTTTTTTGTGCCCATTTCTGCCGCCTGGGCAAAGGGCATCGGTTCTTCCTCCCAAGGGGTTTTAACCATCCTCGGCAGAGAATTTTCAAAGTGACCAATTGCGCTGTTTACAATATATCCCACACAGTCAATCATTCTTACCTTTAAATTTATTCCGTCCCCGATGGTTATTCCAACCGCCTCATTGGGAATGAATTTCGGCTCGGTGGTCATAATCATTTTGCCCCCTGCGCTCTGAGGAAGCTCATCCTGTGCCCTTGCCCTTTTATACTCATTCTCAATGTTCGGGATTACGATAAGGTCCATAAATCGTTTTATAAAAGTCGACTTCCCGGTTCTTACAGGCCCAACAACCCCCACATAAACATCGCCGCCGCTTCGCTTGGCAATATCGTGATAAATGCCGTATTCCGCCATAAAAATTCCTCCATACTTGTACTTTTACACTTTGTACATTGTATGAAGGAACTTTTCCCTTTATGATTATTTATTTAAAAAACTGCCTCACACCGATAGATTGGCATTCCTGCCTCGGAAAAGAGGATTTCATATTCCGTCATAACATTCCCCTCAAAGGAGCTTTTATGAAGGTCTAATGAAATATTTTTTAGTCTTAACCCAAAATCCGAAAAGGAGTTTAAGGAAAACTCAAAGAGGGCTTTGTTGTCAGTTTTAAAATGCACCTCGCCGCCGCTTTTTAATATCCTTTTATAAACGGTTAAAAATCTCTCGTGGGTAAGGCGTCTTTTCGCCTGATAGGTCTTCTTCCACGGGTCGCAGAAATTTATGTAGATTCTTCCGCATTTATTATTTTCGCCTATATCATTTAGAAAACTTGCGTCCCCTGCATAAAACTTAACATTTTTGAGGCCCTTTGCCTTAACCTTTTCAAGAGCCAGAACCAAAACATCAAGGTTTTTCTCGATTGCGATATAGTTAATCTCTGGATTTTGCTCAGCAAGTTCTGAGATAAACCTTCCCTTTCCGCAGCCTATTTCAATATGAATTTCATTTTCTTTATTTTCAAAAAGACTTTTAAAATCACTACGGAAAGTTTCAAATTCTCCCGTAAGCAAATCCTTGCAGTTTTCAATTCGCTCTTCTCTGTGTTTCTTTTTTCTCATCCGCATAAAATCACACCCCGTCTAAAAGTTTATCATCTTGCTTCGGTATTTAACATTCATAACAAGCCCTATTGCAATAAGGTTTGTTAAAAGGGATGACCCGCCATAGCTGAAAAACGGAAGCGGTATTCCCGTAACAGGCATAACCCCAATACACATTCCCACATTCTCAATTAAATGGAAAGTAAACATAGCCGCAACACCAATGCAGATATATTTCCCTAAATCGTTTCTTGCATTTATTCCTATATAAACAATACGAACTATAATTGCAACAAGTAGCAAAATCACGGCAAGAGCGCCGATAAAACCAAGCTCTTCGCAGACAACGGAGAAAATAAAATCCGTATGCCTTGCAGGAAGGAAGTTATTAAGCTTGCTCGCCCCTTCAAAAAGGCCTGTGCCGAAAAGCTGACCTGAGCCCACTGTTGTTTTGGAATGGACAACATGATATCCCGCTCCCATAGGGTCGCTTTCAGGGTTAAGGAATGTTAAAATTCTGTCCTGCTGATATGGCTTTAAAACGAAAAACCAGCCCAGTGGTGCCGCCGCCGCAAGAATAGCGAAAAGGGAAATAATATATTTCCAGGCAAGACCTGCCACAAAAAGCATAACAAAGGTCATAAAGAAAAACACCATTGCCGTTCCAAAGTCAGGTTGAAGAAGAATCAGCGTGCAAAGAATTCCAAAATGGAGAGTCAGGAAGAAAACATTCCTCGGTCTGTTTAAGAGCATTCCTGTTCCTGAAATATGCTTTGCGAAGGTTATAACAAAAAACAGCTTAACAAACTCTGATGGCTGAACGCTTAAAAGGCTTCCGAAGTCAAACCAGCTTCTTGCCCCGTTTACCTTGGTTCCAATTCCGGGGATTAAAACCAGAATAAGTAGCACAAGGGATACAAGATAGAGCCAGCCGTTAAGCTTTGCCAGATATTCATAGTCAATTATCATCAAAAGGAATATTGCCACAAGGCCTAAAACAAGAGCAACTCCTTGGACTAATACATATTTAACAGGGGATGCTGTGGCGCTTGCAATCATAACCATACCAAAAACAGCCGCAATGACCGTTAAAAACAAAAGCAAGAAGTCAAAGTTTTTGAGTATATTCTGTTTATCAATATTGGTATGCTCATTAAATGCCACTTAGTATCACCCTTTCTTATTTTTCTTTTATGCTTATTGCAACTCCATCTCCAATCGGGAGAAGGGCCGTTGCAAAATCTTTATTTTCTTTAAGCATCGTAAGATATTCGCGAAGCCTTTTAACAATTGTTATTTTCCGCCTTATAACAAGCTCGTCGGTGGCGGTCATCCCTTTAAATAAAACATTGTCGGAAACGAGGATGCCTCCCACTCTCAAAAGCCTTTTGGCTTCATTGAAAAACTCCTGATACTGCCCCTTGGCCGCATCAATAAAAATAAGGTCAAACTCGCCCTCAATGGTTGGAATAACCTCTCTGCCGTCTCCGCGGATAAGGTTTATCTTATCTGAAAGGCCTGCCTTTTTGATGTTCTCCTCCGCTATGTCCGCCATTTCATCAGAAAGCTCAATTGTGGTAACTTCTCCGCCCGTCGCCTTGCTCATTCTTATAGCGGAATAACCGATTGCGCTTCCTACCTCTAAAATTCTTTTGGCATTTGCAATCTTGATTATTATCTCCAAAAGTCTTATGCTTTCAGGCTGGGAAATGGGAACGCCGTGTTCTTTGGCATATTCCTCCATCTCCAAAAGAAGCCCTTCGCTTTGGGGGAGAGTATCTCTTATGTACCTTAAAATATAGTCATAATTTATGTTGTCGCCCTCTATCCAATCTCTCATTTTTGAAGCTCCTTAACCGTCTTTAAATGTTCCTCGCCGGTCCTACTAAAAACATTTCGGCTTCCGTCTTTGGTTGCCGCAAAATAGTAATAACCGGTTTTTTCAGGGTCGATTGCCGCCTTTATTGCCCCAAGGCCGGGAGACGCAATTGGCCCAATGGGGAGGCCCTCATACATATAGGTATTATAAGGAGAATCAATTTTTATATCCGCATTGGATAAAACATCTTTTCTCTCTTTGATTATATACTGAACTGTGGCGCAGGATTGAAGCTTCATTCCTATATTAATTCTGTTATAGAATACGGAAGAAACCTTGCCCCATTCACTTTCGTTTGCAGCTTCACGCTCAACAATTGATGCCATAATAATTATATCGTCAAGGCTTGTATCGGTTCCGCTTTCTATATATGCCGTATATGCTTTCCTGTGGAAATTCAAAAGCATCTGGTATACAACACTTCTTGGAGCTTGTCCTCTTTCAAAATTATAGGTATCGGGGAAAAGATAACCCTCTAATGGATTATCCTTTCTCGTTATATTTTTAAGATAAGGAAAATCAGGATATTCCTCTTTTGTCGCCTCTAAAAAGGCATTCATTTCGCAAACGCCTTTTTCCGCAAGAAGCGTTGCAATCTGTGTAAGCTCATACCCTTCGGGGATTGTTACTGTAACATTATTGCTCACAGCGGTTTCAAGGGAATCTAGTATATCTCCATAGCTCATTCCCTTATAAAATTTATGCTCTCCGCTATGATAAACCCCTCGTCTTGTAAGCTTTTCATAGATGCGGAAAACTGTGGGGTGGGATAAAACTTCCTCCTCGTGCAAAAGGTCGGTTATACTTTTAACCCCTGCCCCCTGAGGAATGTCTATTAAAACCACCTCATCTGTATCTGTTATAAACATATCTGAGCAAACACTTATAAAAAAGCACAAAAAGCCTATCAAAGCGGCAAGAATAACCGCAAGGATGGCCGTAGGCTTTTTATTTTTTCTCATAATGCTTATAAATTTTCTCATAAATTAACCTCTTATGCGCTGAATCTCATTTGCAAAAATACAACAACAAGACACAAGATAACGGGAACGCTCAAAAAATTTTTAAGGAGCATCATTCCCTCGTCCTTACACTTGTTTCTCTTTCTCTTTGGCGCAACAATTAAAAAGCAGATAAAAGATGCGGCGAAAACCAAAACCATAATTGCCGCCAATGTCCAGGTAAACACATCCCCCATCTCATAGTGGATTGCGAAATATCCAAAAAGGACGGAAGTTGCGTTGTTGATAATATGATAAAGCATTGCCGCATAGACAGAGTTTGTCCGAATTGTTATAACCGCCGCAACAAAGCCCAGAAGCAAAATTCCGGGAAGCTTTGTTATGCTTCCGTGGAGAAGGGCAAACATTATTGTTGTAAAGGTAATAGCAACAAAGGTGCTTCGTCTTTCATAGACGCTTAAAACAATGCCTCTCATCCAGAATTCTTCTAAAACTCCCGGGAGAAACGCCGTGACAATAAGCGCCACCAAAACCTCTCCCCCTGTCTGAGGGATAAGTCCTCCCTCGCCTGAGCCGAAAAGTTTTCCGAAAGGCAAATTCAAAAGAGCCATAACAAACTGACCCGAAACCGCCATTAAAACAATAAAGCCAACAAGCTTTTCAGAAAAATTATTAAATCTCATTTCTTCGGCATCTGACCTGTCGGTTTTCCGCCAGAATGCCACCCCATAAACCATAATGGGAACAATAAAAGTTAAAAGTGTTATAAGACCGAGCTGGATATAATTCTGATATCTTACAAAGCCTTCTGCCGCCTTGGGAAGAAAGCTTACTATGGCAGCAGAGGCAACCTTTAAAACAAACTGGGTAAGCATAACCCAAAGGAGAAGCCATCTTGCGCCCTTTATTCTTTTTATATCCTCATATTGTCTGCTCAAATCGTTCACACCCTGCCTCTGTTATAAGAATATCCATTGGTATATCTTTCTCAGTCGGGAAAACTGAGTAGCAAATGCAATCCGTATAGGAAAAGCCTATTTTAACTCCCTTAAAGTCCTTTAAGAAATTGTCATAATACCCTTTCCCATAGCCTATTCTGTATCCGTAAATATCAAAAGCAACCCCCGGGACAATCACCAAATCAATCTCGCTTTTATCCCTAAGAGAAACCTTTCCCTCGCCCAGAAAATCGGTGTTTGGCTCTAAAACCCCGAAAGACCCCAATTTAAGTCTTGAAGAATTATCAATCTCATATGGGATTAGGTCAACTTTTTCCTTGTCGCAAAGAGGGAAGACAACGCTCTTCCCGTCGGCAAACATTCTTTCCGCAAAGAGATTTGTTCTTACCTCGCTTTTTATATCGCTGTAAACCATAATGGTTTTCGCATTTTTATATTCGGGAAGGTCGAAAAAATGTTTCCAGATTGTAACACTTTTAAGAGCACGGCTCCCTGCGGGGATTTCGTTTCTTATTTCTTTATAATGCTTTCTTAGTTCTTCTTTTTGTCCGTTCATATATGCTGAACCTGTTTTAGCAGTCTTTTGCCTGTCCCTTCTTTAAAATAGTCCGCAATGGCTGCGCCGAACATAAGGGCCGCCCCTGCTCCTTTTCCTGTTATTATATTTCCGTCTGTTACGACAAAATCGCTCGAAACCTCTGCGCCTGTAAGATTTTCTTCAAAACCCGGGAAGCAGGTTGCCTTTTTCCCTTTTAAGAGGCCTAAGTCACCTAAAATCATAGGGGCGGCACAGATTGCACCGATAAGCTTATCATTCTTTACGCAATAGTCAATAAGTTTTAAAACTGTTTCGTTTTTCTGAAGATTAAGTGTCCCCGGCATACCACCCGGAAGAACAATACCCTCAACTCTTTCAAAGTCAATATCTTTAGCCAGCATATCCGCTTTAACTGTCATTTTATGAGAGCCCTCAACATAATCCCCCTCAATTGAGGCAAGATATGTTTTAATCTCTGCCCGCCTTAAAATATCGCAGCAGCCAAGAGCCTCAACCTCTTCAAAGCCGTCAGCAAGCAAAATATATATCATTTCTTTTTCATTCCTTTCTTGCTTTTAAAGACTTCCACCATAAATTTAGGAAGTGCCGCAAATCGCCCAATTCGGCTTGGCTGTTTTAAAAGTCTGTAAAGCCATTCCAGATTAAGCTTTATAAAAATCTTCGGGGCGCGTTTAACATTTCCCGCAAAAACATCAAGTGTTCCACCAACCCCCATGCAAAGCCGAACACTTGTCAGCTTATCCTGATTGTCGTTTATCCACTTTTCCTGTTTTTTAGCCCCAAGGCAAACCAAAAGAAGCTTTGCCCCTGATTCATTGATTTTATCAATTATCATTGGAGTATCTTCCTCGGTAAAATATCCGTCATTTGTTCCCACAACTTTAAGCCCCGGATATTTTTCCTCAAGCTTCTGCTTTGCAATATCTGCAACTCCCGGCTTTGCGCCAAAAAGGAAAACTCCATCTTCTGTATCTTTTAAATATTCAAGAATTTTGCAGGTTAAATCAAAGCCTGCAACTCTCTGGGGAACGGGAGTTCCTAAAATTTTCGCCCCGTAAACAACGCCGATTCCGTCTGCTGTGCATAGGTCAGCATTGTTTAAAATTTCCATAAACTCGCTGTCCTCTTTTGCGGTCATAATTATTTCAGGGTTAGGAGTATAGATTTTTGAAACGCCCTCTTTTTTAAGAAAACCTTTTGCACGGGAGAAAGCGTCTTTCTCTGTTACCTTGTCAATCTTTACCCCAAGAATATTAACTGTTTTTCTCATAAATTCACCTTATTTGTTATATCCGTTTGGATTTGTGCTCTGCCAACGCCATGAGTCATTACACATATCTTCAAGATTTTTCGTAGCAACAAAGCCAAGTTCTTCCCTTGCCTTTTTCGGGTCAGCATAGCACTGTGCAATATCTCCTGCACGGCGAGGCGCGATCTTATATGCAACATCGTGGCCGCAAGCCTTGGAAAACGCCTTAACCATATCCAAAACGCTATAACCTGTACCTGTACCCAGGTTATATGTAACAACCCCAACCTTATTGCTGATTTTTTCAAGGGCCTTAATGTGTCCTATTGCAAGGTCAACAACATGGATATAGTCACGAACGCCTGTTCCGTCAGGAGTGTCATAGTCGTCGCCGAATACATTTAAGTATTCTCTCTTGCCAACTGCAACCTGAGTTATATATGGCATTAAGTTATTCGGGATTCCCTTAGGGTCTTCCCCGATAAGTCCGCTCTCGTGAGCGCCAACCGGATTGAAATATCTAAGTAGTGCAATATCCCATTCGTTATCGGAAACATAAAGGTCACGGAGAATTTCCTCAATCATAAGCTTTGTTCTGCCGTATGGATTTGTGCAGTGGAGAGGAAAATCTTCCGTAATCGGAACAGTGTGCGGATTTCCGTAAACTGTTGCAGATGAGCTGAACACTAACCTTTTACATCCGTGCTTTGCCATAGTTTTGCAAAGGTTAAGAGTGCTTCCAATGTTGTTTTCATAGTATCTGATTGGAATTTCAACAGATTCTCCAACCGCTTTAAGACCTGCAAAATGGATAACGGCGTCAAATTTATCAGCTTCAAATATTTTCTCAACCGCCTCTAAGTCGCAAAGGTCCTCTTTATAAAGCTTAACCGCTTTTCCTGTAATCTGTTCAACTCTCTTTAAAGATTCTTCACAGCTGTTTGAAAGATTATCAACAACTGCCAAGTCATAGCCTGACTTTATAAGCTCAACGCAGGTATGACTTCCTATATACCCGGCTCCGCCTGTAACTAAAACTTTCATAATCCTCTCTCCTTAATCTAATTTTAAAACTGACATAAACGCTTCCTGCGGAACTTCAACCGTTCCAACCTGACGCATACGCTTTTTACCTTCTTTTTGCTTTTCAAGAAGCTTTTTCTTTCTCGTTATATCACCGCCGTAGCACTTGGCGAGGACATCCTTTCGCATAGCACGGACAGTTTCTCTGGCAATAATCTTTCCGCCGACTGCCGCCTGAATCGGAATTTCAAAAAGCTGTCTCGGGATAACCTCTTTAAGCTTTTCGGCAATTCTTCTTCCTCTTGCATAAGCCTTTTCCTTATGAACGATAAAGGAAAGGGCATCAACCGCATCCCCGTTTAAAAGTATGTCAAGCTTTACAAGATCTGACTTCTGATAGCCCTTGAATTCATAGTCAAAAGAAGCATAGCCTCTTGTTTTTGACTTCAATGCGTCAAAGAAATCATAAATGATTTCGTTAAGAGGAAGGTCATACTTTAATGTTACGCGAGTTTCGTCAAGATATTCCATATCAAGATATGTTCCTCTTCTGTCCTGACAGAGTTCCATAATGCTTCCAACATATTCTCTCGGAGTCATAATGTCTGCGTGGACAATAGGCTCTTCCATATAATCAATTACGCTGGATTCAGGAAGGTTAGTCGGATTTGAAATGTTTTCAACTGTTTTATCCGTTTTTATAACCTTATATTCAACGGATGGAGCAGTTGTTACCAAATCAAGATTATATTCTCTCTCTAATCTTTCCTGAATAATTTCCATATGCAAAAGACCTAAGAATCCGCAACGGAAACCAAATCCCAATGCAACAGAAGTTTCTGCATCAAAGCTTAAAGCCGCATCATTAAGTCTTAGCTTTTCCAGAGCATCTCTTAAATCGTCATATCTTGCGCCGTCGGCAGGATATATTCCGCAGTAAACCATTGGCTTAACTTCTTTATATCCGGGGAGAGCCTCAGGACTTCCACCCTCAACAGTTGTTACAGTATCGCCAACATGGACCTCGTGGACATCCTTGATGCTGGCCGCAATAAAGCCAACCTCTCCTGCCTTAATCTCTTTGGACGGGAGCATGCCTGTTGGGTGGAGATATCCAACCTCAACAACATCAAAGGTTGCCCCTGTTGCCATCATTTTTATTTTTGTTCCAGGGGTAAGCTTTCCGTCAATTATTCTGACATAAACGATAACCCCTTTATAGCTATCATAATACGAGTCAAAGATAAGAGCTTTGAGAGGCTTTTCGCAGTCTCCACTTGGAGGTGGGACAAGCTCAACAATTCTATCTAAAACCTCTTCAATATTTATTCCGTTTTTAGCGGAAATGAGTGGTGCCTTATCCGCATTTATGCCGATAACATCCTCAATTTCCTTTCGGACAACCTCAGGCTGTGCGCTTGGCAAATCAATCTTGTTTATAACAGGCACAAGCTCTAAATCATGCTCTAAGGCAAGATAGGTGTTCGCCAGTGTCTGAGCCTCAATGCCCTGAGCCGCGTCAACAACCAAGATTGCCCCCTCGCAAGCAGCAAGGCTTCGGGAAACCTCATAGTTAAAGTCAACATGCCCCGGAGTGTCAATTAAATTGAGGACATACTCTTCGTTATCCTTCGCCTTATGGATAAGCTTTACGGCACGGGCTTTAATGGTTATTCCCCTTTCCCGTTCAAGCTCCATATTATCAAGAATCTGGGCCTGCATCTCACGCTGAGTAAGCACTCCCGTCTTCTCTAAAAGGCGGTCTGCCAAGGTGGACTTTCCGTGGTCAATATGTGCAATTATTGAAAAATTTCTTATTCTTTTTTGATAATCGTTCATTAGCTTTTTCCTTCCGCATATTATCCCTTAAATTATATAATATTTCTGCCCTATTGTCAACCTTAACCCGTC
>JAZSPE010000009.1:0-2001 GCA_045537265.1 Clostridia bacterium
TGGCCTCCGACTTGTCTCTGTTATCTAAGAGGTCAGAAACCGCCTCTTTGATTTCAGCGCTTCTGAAAAATGCAGTAATAAACTTACCTGAACCGTCTGGCTCATCTCCGCCGGAGAACCCACCCGGAACGAAGATAATCTGAGACTGTCTTGTTTTTTCTGCAAAAGCTTTAGCAGATTCAGCAATCGCCTTAGAAGAAAGGTTATTTATAACAAAGATTTCAGCCTCTGCCCCTGCTCTCTCCATAGCCTTTGCTGTGTCATATTCACAGTTAGTTCCGGGGAAAACAGGAATTAAAACTTTTGGCTTAGCAACTTTTATTGCAGGTGCAACTCTTTCCCTAGCCTCATAAGAGAATGCAGGAATTTTGTCAGTCTTTGTTTCGATGTTGCACTTGAATATTTTTTCTAAGCGCCCCTCATAGATTTCATAAAGGTCAGGGAGGGCGATTACTTCGCTACCCTTTGCGATAATTTCCTCAGCAGTAGTTTCGCCAAGGAGAAGACCGTCTAAGTTTTCGTCTGTTTCAATAATGAATGAGCCGTAGTTATAACCAAAGATAGCTTCCTTTGATACTTCTTCATTAAACTTAAAGCCGATGTTATTTCCCATAGCCATTTTCAAGATCGCCTCAGCAACACCGCCATAGGTTGGGGTGTAAGCAGCATATACCTTGCCATCTCTCATAAGATGGGTAACTTTATCAAATAAAGCTTTAAGGCTCTTTGCATCAGGGAGATTGCTTTCGTTATAAGCTGGGCTTAAAAGGTAAACCTTATGACCTGCGCCTTTAAATTCAGGAGAAAGAATATTCTTTATTTCGTCCTTTGAAACGGCAAAGGAAACAAGTGTTGGAGGAACATCAAGGTCCTCAAAGGTACCGCTCATTGAGTCTTTACCGCCGATGGATGCAATTTCAAGGTCCATTTGAGCGTCAAATGCACCAAGTAAAGCCGCCGCAGGCTTGCCCCAACGCTCTTTCTTGCCGTTTGGCTTTTCAAAGTATTCCTGGAATGTAAGATAAACCTCAGAAAAATCAGAACCTGCTGCGATAAGCTTTGAAACTGATTCAACAACAGCTAAATATGCGCTGTGGTATGGGCTCTTTTCTGCGATAAACGGGTTATATCCCCAAGCCATAAGAGAACAGGTCTTAGAGTCCTTTTTCTCCATAGAAATTTTGTTAACCATTGCCTGAATAGGTGTTCTCTGGTGCTTTCCGCCAAAGGGCATAAGGATTGTTCCGGCTCCGATGGTGGAGTCAAATCTCTCGGAAAGTCCTCTCTTTGAGCAAACATTAAGGTCGCCTGCAAGAGCTTTATAATTTTCTGTGAAATTATCGCCGATTTCCTTGTCAAAGCCCTCAATCTTATTTGGAGCGATTTCTGTATGCTTTTCAGCTCCGTTTGAGTTTAAGAACTCACGGGAGAGGTTAACGATTTCGTTTCCGTTCCATGTCATTGTAAGATATGGTCTTTCAGTAACCCGGGCAACAACCGTTGCCTCTAAGTTTTCGCTCTTTGCAAGCTCACAGAAGCGGTCTGCGTCTTCTTTTGCAACAACAACAGCCATTCTTTCCTGAGATTCGCTGATTGCAAGCTCTGTTCCGTCAAGACCGTCATATTTTTTAGGAACGGCGTCAAGGTTTATATAAAGTCCGTCACCAAGCTCGCCGATAGCAACACTGACTCCGCCTGCGCCAAAGTCATTACAACGCTTGATAAGCTTAGATGCTTCTGCGTTTCTGAAAAGTCTTTGAAGCTTTCTTTCCTCAGGGGCATTACCCTTTTGACCTTCTGCGCCCCAGCTTTCAAGAGATGAAAGGTTGTGTGATTTAGAAGAACCTGTTGCACCGCCGCAACCGTCTCTTCCTGTCTTTCCGCCGAGAAGAATAACAATATCTCCGTCAATTGGGCGTTCACGGCGAACATTTTCAGCCTTACCCGCCGCAATAACAGCGCCGATTTCCATTCTCTTTGCCGCATAGCCGTCGTGATAAA
>JAZSPE010000175.1:0-3909 GCA_045537265.1 Clostridia bacterium
TGACTTTGATGTTACCCAGAGAAGTGCCGTTTCAATCGCAAGACGCGCTCAGGATCCGCTCTCTGAACTTGTTAAGATTGACCCGAAATCAATAGGCGTTGGCCAGTATCAGCACGATATGAACCCTAAGCGTCTTGACGAGGCATTGGGAGGCGTTGTTGAAGACTGTGTTAACAGCGTTGGCGTTGACCTTAACACAGCGTCTGCTCCACTTCTTGAATACATTTCAGGAATAAACTCATCCATTGCCAAAAATATCGTTTCTTACAGAGAAAAAGAGGGTAAATTCAAAAACCGAAACCAGCTTAAAAAGGTTGAAAAGCTCGGTCCTAAGGCATTTTTACAGTGTGCAGGCTTTTTAAGAATCCCTGAGGGAGATAATATTTTAGACAACACCTCAGTCCACCCTGAGTCCTACGATTTTACCAAAACGCTCCTTAAAAAGACCGGCTACACAGAAGAAGATATCAAAAACGGCAACATAAAAGGCATCAAAGATAGGCTCTCCGATGCCGATATTAAGAAATTAAGCGAGGAAACAGGGGTTGGCGTTCCTACCATTGAAGATATTTTAAAAGAAATCGTTAAACCGGGCCGTGATATAAGAGAAAGCATTGCTGCCCCCGTCTTAAAATCTGATGTTATGGACATAAAAGACATTAAAGCAGGAATGATTCTCCAAGGAACAGTGCGAAATGTTGTAGATTTCGGCGCATTTGTGGATATTGGCGTGCATCAGGACGGGCTTATCCATATTTCCCGCCTTTCCGACAAGTTTGTCAAGCATCCGACAGATGTTGTTTCTATCGGCGATATCCTTGAAGTTGAGGTAATAGAAGTAGATTTAAACAAAAACAGAATTTCACTTTCAAGGGTTATAAAAAAATAAATGTTTCACGTGAAACATTTTGAGTTTTTTACAGTAAAACTATTGTATTATTTTCTATTTGTGCTATAATAAAAGGAAGAAAATCAAACTATTTTGGAGGAATTATGGGTAAGACAATTGCTATCGGCAACCAGAAGGGCGGAGTCGGAAAGACTACCACTGCCGTTAATTTAAGCGCCTGTCTTGGGGCAAAAAACAGAAAAACCCTTATAGTTGACATTGACCCGCAGGGAAACACCACAAGTGGTCTTGGCCTTGACCCAAGAAACCTCAATTCTTCCGTATATGACTGTATTATAAATGATATGCCCATGAGCGAGGCCATGGTTAAAACCGAGTTTGATAACCTCTGGATTTGCCCGTCCAATATCGACCTTGCGGGCGCAGAGCTTGAACTCGTAGGCAAAGCCGACCGCGAATTTCTGCTTAAAAAGGCCATAAGCGAGGTTAAAGACGACTTTGACTTTATTATTATAGACTGTCCGCCGTCTCTCGGGCTTATTACCCTTAACTCTTTTGCAGCGGCAGACACCATTTTAGTCCCGATTCAGTGCGAATATTACGCATTGGAGGGGTTGAGCCAGCTTACAAACACCATAAGAATCATTAAAAAGGGCATTAATCCGCCTCTTGACATCGAGGGCGTCCTTCTTACAATGTTTGACGCCAGAACAAACCTTTCAATTCAGGTTGTCGAAGAAGTTAAGCGTTTTTTCGGGAAAAAGGTTTATGGCTCTATTATCCCGAGAAGCGTCCGTCTCGCCGAGGCTCCAAGCTTTGGCCAGCCTATTATAGTTTACGATAAGAATTCCAGAGGTGCCGAAAGCTATATGGAGCTTGCTCAGGAAGTTATAGATAATAACAGATAGGAGTTTATTATGGAAAAAGCAAAACAAAAAAGAGGCCTTGGAAAAGGTCTTGGCGCTTTGTTTACTGATGTGGAAGACAAAACTACTGCGGTAGAGCTTATAAAAAACGAGGAAATTTCAAAAGAAAGCGTTGTTTCTCTTAAAATAATCGATGTTGAGCCAAACCCTGACCAGCCGAGAAAGAATTTTGATAAAGAAGCCCTTGAAGCTCTTTCAGAATCCATTAAAACTCACGGCGTTGTTTCTCCGATTTTAGTTCGAAAAGCGGAAAACGGGATGTATATAATCATTGCCGGAGAGCGCAGATGGAGAGCCTCAAAGCTAGCCGGACTTAAAGAAATTCCTTGTATTATCAAGGATTATTCCTCCGAAGAGGTTATGGAAGTTGCTTTAATCGAAAACCTCCAAAGAGAGGATTTAAACCCAATCGAAGAGGCCGAAGGCTATAAAAAACTTATGGAAGCCTTCTCTTTAAATCAGGAACAGATTGCTGAAAAAGTGGGCAAAAGCCGCAGCGCCGTTGCCAACGCCCTCCGTCTTAACAACCTTTCTTCTGAAATCAAAAAGATGGTTCAGGACAAAAAACTTTCCCAGGGCCACGCAAGAACACTTCTTCCCGTTGAAGATAAAAAACTTCAATTAGAAATTGCAGAGAGAATTATAAAGGAAGATTTAAGCGTTCGCCAGACGGAAGTTCTGGTTTCCTCTCTTTTAAATAAGAAGCCAAAGAAAGCTCAGCCAAAAATTTCTCCCTCTTATAAAAATGTCGAAAAACAGCTTGGAGATATTTTTAAGACAAAGGTAAAAATTTCCTCAGGCAAAAACAAGGGTAAAATCGAGTTTGAATTTTACAGCTCCGAAGATTTTGAACGCCTTTTGTTCGAATTTAAAAAATGATTGTTATGTAAACCAAATCCCGAAAAATGCACCTCTAAAATTGCCCTTTAAAACGATTTTTGAGAATATCTTAGTGTGATTTCTTCATTTAAACCCTAAGACCCTTTAAATCCCCGTTTTTTTGGATATTTTAGAGTAGACTTAAAAGGAGGACGAAAAAATGATAAAAAAAGACAAAAAACTTTTTGTAACCCTCATCTTGCTGTGTCTTATTGTTTTGGCTCTCGTTTTTTTCTTCTGGCTTTGTGAAGACCGAAGTGAAAGCTCCGTTAAAATTGAAAATCGGATAGAGAGTCTTGCGGAACAAAATACAAAGCTCAAAAAAGAGAATAAAAAACTTTCCGAAGAGATTGAAGAGTTGGAAGATGAAATTAATCTTTTGAAAAGCTCAACGACTTCCTCGGAAAAAGGCAGTCTTATAACTTACCAGCAATCCATGATTGACCTTTCCGACATAAGCCTTTTAATTAAGGAAGGAAAAATCGAGGATGCAAAAAAAGAACTTTTAAAAATAAATACAAACGGATTTGATTTTACGGCTCTCTCTTTTTATGAAAGTCTTTGCCGTGAACTTAATATAAACGCCAAGTAAAAAGGAGAAAACATAATGATTGACATTAAAATTTTAAGAAACGAGCCTGAAAAACTTATTAAAGCCTTGGAAAGAAGAAAAGAAAAAAGAGTTGATGTTGACGGTCTTCTCGCCCTTGATAAAGAAAGAAGAGAAATTCTTTATACTGTTGAGCAGATGAAAAGCAAGCAGAACGAGGTTTCCAAGCAAATTCCTGCCCTTAAAAAAGAGGGAAAAGACACCGCCCCAATTTTTGCGGAAATGAAGGAATTATCCGATGAAATCAAGAAATGCGACGATAAAGTTCGTGATTTAGACGAGAAAATTCAGACAATTATGTATACAATTCCAAACATTGCAAACGAGTCTGTTCCGGAAGGGGATACTGACGAAGATAATGTTGAAATCAGACGCTATTTAGAGCCAACTAAGTTTGATTTTGAGCCAAAAGCTCACTGGGATTTAGGCGAAGATTTAGGCATTTTAGACGCCGCAACCGCCGCAAAAATCACAGGAACACGCTTTACTGTTTATAAAGATAAGGGCGCTGCTCTTGAAAGAGCGGTTATCAACTTCTATCTTGATACACATACAAGACAGAACGGCTATACTGAAATTTTCCCACCATTTATGGTGCATAGAAACAGTATGATCGGAACAGGTCAGCTTCCAAAATTTGAAGA
>JAZSPE010000122.1:0-10073 GCA_045537265.1 Clostridia bacterium
CCTAAGACCGCTTGGCCTCCGACTTGTTCTTCCTTGCAAGCATAGTCTTTACGGCGGTTGCAGTTATTGAAAACATAAATGACTTGTCTCTTATTTACAAGCCACTTCTAAACGGAAGTTTTTTGATTTCTATTTTATATCTCGGGGTTTTGTCCTCGGTTATTGCATTTTTCTTAATCAACTATGCAAACACCCATCTCCCCATTTCAAGAACAACGGTTTTCTCAAATGTTATAACGGTTGTTTCCATCTTTGCAGGAATTGTAATTTTAAAAGATACTGCTTTAAGCCTGCCTAACATAATCTATTCGATTATGATTATAGTGGGCGTATGGGGCGTTCAGAAATTTGCAAAATAAAATAAAAAAGCTCAAAGGAACAATCCTTTGAGCTTTTATTGTGAAAACAACAAGGTTCCGGGGCACCCGACCGCAATCTTTGATTGCGTTATCGGGTCGGGCTCTTATTTTTTTTATTCTTCGTCGTCTGTTGCCTCAGCAGCCTCAGCAGCCTCAGCTTCCGCCATAGCCTTTTGTTCTGCTTCGTAAATTTTTGCAAAGCTTATTTCAATATCAAAGTCACGGATGAGGTCCTGGTTAAGAGAAATCTTTGCGGTTCTCTTTGCGTAGTAGATAATGTCCTCTGCGGATTTGAAGTTGAAAACTGACATATCCTTGTCGATATACTTGGGCATATTCTGTGACATATCAGAATAAATGGCGTTGGTGCTTTCTGCAAGCTTACGGACTTCTTCAAGCTGTTTTAAAGAGTCATAACCGTTAAGCTCAAGAACTTCTTCAAGCTTCTTTCCGTGAGTTTCTTTGAGGGTTTTCATATCTTCCTTGATGGCGTCTATTTGCTGAGCGGTAAGATAAAAACCGTTCTTTTCCCCAAAGTAAACGATTGCATAGTTGGTTGCGCAAAGGTCAATCGCCTCGGCAATAACAAGGTCTTTATGGGTTTCCCCTGTTTCCTTGTCGGCTATATCGTTCCATTTGAAATCTTTAAGAAGATTAAGGTCAATCTCATAATTTTCGTCATAGCAATACATTTCCTGATAGGAAAGAGCAACGATGTTTACGAAATATTCAAAAACATCTTCATCAATTGCTATACCGCCAACTTTCATCGCAATATCTTCGCTGAAAATACTGTCGCAGGTATTTTTAACATCAGTAGTGGTTATTGTGTTGCTATCTCCTGTGATTTTAACATGTCTGTTTTTAAGATGGTAAGCGAAAATTCCTGCTGTAACTAAGATGATTGCAAGAACAAGACAGATTAAAGCAACGATTTTCTTGTTTAATACCTTTGGCTCAGCCTCTTCTTCGGCGATTTCTTCAATTTCGCCCTCTTCGAGAGTTTCTTCGGTTACAATAGCCTCTTCGCTAACAGGTGCTTCAACCACTTCTGCCTCAACAGCCTCAACAATTTCCTCAGGCTTAGCTTCTCCGCAAGGGCAAACAATAACATCGTCAGCAAGTTCTAAACCGCATTTATTACATTTCCACATAATCTATTCCTCCTAAACATAAATCTCTTTGGTATAAAAATATTATACAACAGCACTTACATTTTTTCAATGGTTTTTTTGATATTTTCTATATGCTGTTTCTGGGAACAATTCGCCTGAACCTTAAATTCAATATGCGGTTTTTTCCCCTTTCTTATGGCAACCGTAAGCGGATTTTCCAAGGCGTATTCAATTGCCCTCTCCATTTCCGGCGGATTTTCTTCCGAGAAGAAAAGTTTTAAAACGCCGTCTTTTAAGCTGACTTCCGTGAATTTTTTATCCGACGCCATTTTGCGGATAAGGGAAATCTCCAAGAGGTTTTCAACGGAAGGGGGAAGATTGCCGTATCTGTCGCAAAGCTCATCCTGAGCATCCATTAAATCGTTTTCGTTTTCAATGGCGGCAATGCGTTTATAAGCGGAAAGCCTCTGGGAATGATAAGGAATATATCTTTCGGGGATATATCCGTCAATTGGAACATCAATAAGAGTGTCCGTCTGCTCCTCTGAAGCAATTCCCTTGTGAGCCTTGATTGCGCTGTCAAGCATCTTGCAATACATTTCATAGCCAACGGCCTCCATATGACCGCTTTGCGCCGCACCGATAAGATTGCCCATTCCTCGAATTTCAAGGTCACGGAGAGCAATTTTAAAGCCTGAGCCAAACTCCGTAAATTCCTTTACGGCGCGAAGTCTCTTCTCCGCATCCTCGGTTAAAACCTTGTTTCGCCTGAAAGTAAGGTAGGCGTATGCAAGTCTGTCGGAACGCCCGACTCTTCCCCTGAGCTGATAAAGCTGAGAAAGACCCATTCGGTCTGAATCTTCAATTATTATAGTGTTAACATTAGGGATATCAAGACCTGTCTCAATTATGGTGGTACAGATTAAAATATCAATCTCCCCTTCATAAAGGGACATCATAATATTTTCAAGCTCACGCTCGTTCATTTTCCCGTGAGCCACGGCAATCCTTGCGTCAGGAATCATAGCGGAAATTTCCTCCGCAACTTTTTCAATCCCTGAAACACGGTTAAAGAGATAATAAACCTGACCGCCTCTGCCGATTTCACGGTTTATGGCTTCACGGATTACCTCTCTGTCATATTCTAAAACATAGGTGGCAACAGGGTATCTCTCTCCCGGTGGCTGAGCAATAATGCTCATATCGCGAATTCCCGACATTGACATATGAAGAGTTCTTGGGATAGGGGTTGCCGAAAGAGTCAAAACATCTATGTTCTTCCGAAGCTCCTTGATTTGTTCCTTATGTTTAACCCCGAAACGCTGTTCTTCGTCAATTATGAGTAGTCCTAAATTTTTATACTCAATGGCGGAGTTTAAAAGCTTATGAGTGCCGATAACGATGTCGACCTCTCCGCTTTTAAGTCCTTTTATAACCTCTTTTTGCTCAGAGGGAGTGTTGAATCTGGAAAGGGATGCAATCCTTATGGGAAAGTCCTTCATTCTCTGGCGGAAGGTGTTTGTGTGCTGACTTGCTAAGATTGTGGTCGGAACAAGATAAACAACCTGATAGCCATTCATAACCGCCTTAAAGGCAGAACGCATAGCCACCTCGGTTTTGCCGTAGCCAACATCTCCGCAAAGGAGTCTGTCCATTGGCCGAGGCCTTTCCATATCCGCCTTGATTTCGGCAATGCTTGAAAGCTGGTCATCTGTTTCCTCAAAAGGAAAAGAAGCCTCAAAAACTCTTTGCCATTCGTCATCAGGACCGCATTCAACCCCGCGGATAGATTCTCGGGCTGCGTAAAGGGCAATTAAATCATCTGCAATATCCTCGCAGGACTTTTTAACCCTCTGCTTTGTCTTTGACCAGTCAGTGCCACCAAGCGTATTAAGGCGGACAGAGGAGCCCTCTTTTGAGGCGTGTTTATAGACTAGGGAAAGCTGGTCCGTTGGGACATATAAAACATCGCTTCCCTTATATAAAAGCTTTAAATAATCTCGTTTTATTCCGCCTGCATCAAGCTGAACAGTTCCCATATATTTGCCGACGCCGTGGTTTTGATGCACAACAAAATCCCCGATTTTAAGGTCGGCAAAGCTGTTGATTTTATCCTGTTTGTTGATTTTAAAACGGGATTTTTTCTTTTTATAGCTTCCGAAAATCTCCTTATCGCTGATGACAGCCGTGTTTATAAGAGGATATTCAAAGCCTCGGGAAATACTGCCTAAGGTCACAATAATTCCACCTGATGAGGGGAGAGCGTCAAAATCCTTTAAAAAGGTCGGGGAATAGCCTTCGTCCTCCAAAGAGGTGCAAAGGTTTTTCGCCTTGCTTTCGTTTCCGGCAAGGATTATGATTTTATAGTTGTTCTTTTTATAAAAGGAAAGAGCATCATAGAAAAATTCAAGCTTTCCGTGATAGTCGTTTATTCCTTTTGAAGTTATATTTATAATTTTCTTCGGCTTATAGTCGGGACAGGAGTAGGAAATACTGCTCATGCCAACGAAAGAGCGGGAAGAAAGATTTTTTATCATAGAAGAAAAATCCGCAGAATATTTATATGAGGTTTTAGGGATAATTCCCCTTTCTAAAAGGGATTTTATATCCTCAGAGAATTGCTCAGCCTCAATTTTTGCGCTTTCGCTGAGCCTTCCTGCCTCGTCTGCGAAAATAATATAGCGGTCATCCAAATAGTCTGCAATGGTTGCAGGCTCACTATATAAAACAGGGAGATATTTATGAATTGACGGGAAAGTGATCTTCTCCTCAACTCTCTCTAAATCCCTGAAAAGAATCTGGGAAAGATGATTATTTTTCTCGTCCTCTTTTTTGGATGCCTTTTTCCCCTCGCTCTTTAAGAAAGAGGCAAGGGCTTCCCGCTTTTCGTCTGTTAAAATTATTTCCTTTGCAGGAGTTAAAAGGCAGGAGGTTATGTTTTCAATTGTCCTTTGGCTTTCAGGGGAGAAAAGACGGATAGAGTCAATTTCCGTATCCCAAAGCTCAACACGGACGGCAAAATCTCTTTCAGGCGGGAAGAAATCAAAAATTCCCCCTCGCATACTGCATTGCCCTTTTCCGCTGACCTCGTCCTCGAAGGTATAGCCTAAATCGATGAAGAGGTTTCTTATTTCGTCAAGATTAACCTCGTCCCCCACCGAGAGAATCCTTGAAAGATCTTCATAAAGATTTTTCTCTGCGGTTATGGAACAAAGAGCCTTTCTTGTGGTTACGATATGATGTTTCTCGTCCGAGAAACAAAGGGTGGATAAAACTTTAAGCCTCTGGGCGCTTATGTCCTGCCCTGAGGCTTCAACATCGTAAAAAAGCAAATCAACAGAGGGGAAATAGAGAACATTCTCCCCTGAGAAAAAGCTTAAATCTTCAATTAATTTTCGTGCTGAGGCATCGCTTTCGGTTATAACGAAAGCGTGTTTTGAAAGCTTTTTTGAGGCGCAAGAAATAAAATGGGCACGGACAGAATCTGCCACACCCATAAGATTTATCGGAGTTATTCTATTTTCAAGGGAGGAGGTAAGCTCGGAAAAATTCGCCAGCTCCTCAATGATTTTCATAAATCCGCTCATATTTTTGCTACCCGTTAAATTTTGACATAGTATTTTCTGCGCCGTTTGTTATAAGATTTTCAACGGCGTCTGTAACTTTAACAACTGTTTTAACAAGAGTTTCTACCTCGGCTTTTGAGAATTTTCCCAAAACGAAGTCCTTTAAGTCATAGTCTATATCAGGTGGAGCACCAACCCCGATTTTCATTCTCGGGAAAACATCGGTTCCGAGCTGATAGATTATGCTCTTCATTCCGTTGTGTCCGCCTGCGCTTCCCTTTGCCCGAAGCCTCAGTGTGCCTAAAGGAAGGGAAATGTCGTCATGTATTACTATTATATTCTCGCATGGAACTTTATACCAATCGGAAATAGGGCGAATGCTCTCTCCGCTGAGATTCATAAAGGTCTGTGGCTTAACCAAGATAACCTTTTCTCCGCAGATAGTGCCCTCGCCGATGTCAGCCTTAAATTTGCTCTTATTAAATTTTATGTTATTTTTAGAGGCAATGGCATCAACTGCATCAAAACCGATGTTGTGCCTTGTCCCTGCGTATTTCCTGCCCGGGTTTCCAAGCCCTGCGATAATATACATAATAATCCCTCTTTATTAAAAAGAAAAATCCGCCTAAATCCGGACGGATTTTTCAAGTTTTTTATGCCTTGTTAACAGAACCGAAAAGTTCCATCTTTTCTTTAACTGTTGCCTTGATTGCTTCAACGCCAGGAGCCAAAAGCTTTCTTGGGTCAAAGCCCTTGCCCTCTAAATCTTTGCCCTCTTCAATGTATTTTCTAACAGCAGCCGCAAAAGAAAGCTGACATTCTGTGTTAACATTGATTTTTGAAACGCCAAGAGAAATCGCTTTCTTAATCATATCGGTTGGAATACCTGTTCCGCCGTGGAGAACGAGAGGCATAGGAGATGTTGCCTTTTCAATTTCAGCCAAAACTTCAAAGTTTAAGCCTGCCCAGTTAGCAGGATATTTGCCGTGGATGTTACCGATACCGGCAGCTAAGATGTCAACTCCAAGGTCAGCGATTAGCTTACACTCAGCAGGATCAGCAACCTCGCCACTTCCAACAACGCCGTCTTCTTCGCCGCCGATTGAACCAACTTCCGCTTCAACTGAAATTCCCTTTGAATTTGCAAGTGCGATAATTTCTTTTGTTTTTTCAATGTTTTCCTCGATTCCGTAGTGAGAACCGTCAAACATAACTGATGAGAAACCGGCTTCAATAGCCGCTTTTGCACCGTCGTAGCTACCGTGGTCTAAATGAAGAATAACAGGAACAGTAATGTTTAAAGACTCAACCATTGCCTTAACCATATCTGCAACTGTCTTAAAACCGCACATATATTTTGCCGCGCCCTCAGAAACACCTAAGATAACAGGTGATTTGCATTCTTCGGCTGTAAGCAAAATTGCCTTTGTCCATTCAAGGTTATTGATGTTGAACTGGCCAATTGCATATTTGCCTTCCTTTGCCTTTTTAAGGGCCTCTGTTGCACTAACTAACATACTCTAATCCTCCGTATTTAAATTTAATTATAATCACAACTTATATTTTACACTATTTTCCTCTAATATTCAAGAGGAAAACAAAATTTTATAAAGGTTTTTTTATGGCGTGGTAATAATAAAGATACTGCTGAGCAATTCCTGCAAAATTGCCAAATTTTTCGGATGCGAAAGCATCAATATCCTTTTCGGATACGCCATAGGTTTCTTCCATAATGCGCTTTATCCATACATCCTTCGGGAAGGTCTTGTATCGGGATAGGGCGAAAAGCAGTATGCAGTCCGCAACCTTTCCCCCAACCCCCTTTATTTTCATAAGCTCTTTCTTTGCCTCAGCGTCGGATAAAGAGGGGAGCTTTTCAAGGTCAACTTCGCCCGAAACTACCTTTTTTGCCGCATCTAAAATATATTTATCCCTAAATCCTGCCTTTATGGGCGCCAAATCTTCCAAAGTAAGAGTTGAGAGTTTTTCTGCGGTTGGGAAACCGTAATATTTTCTTCCTTCAAAGTCGATTTTCTCTCCGAACAATTCGCACATTTTCTCAATGATTTTCTGAATTCTCGGAATATTGTTGTTGGCGGAAATTATAAAGGATATAGTGGTCTCCCATAAATCCTGATGAAGAATTCTTATGCCGTGGCCCACTTCCATACACTCTTTGAGATGTTCATCACCCGAAAAGGTCTCTTCCACTAAATTATAGTCCGTTGAAAAGCTTAAATAGTGGCTCCAATAGACTAAATCAGGGTTGGAGCTTTCAAGGAAAATCGTGTTTTCGTCCGCATAATACATCTTAACGGCGTGGCTACCCACAACTCCGTAAAAGACGCCGTCCTCCTCTTTCTTAAAGCGGAAACATTGTCCGCAAAGGAGGGTGTCTTCAAGACGGAAATGGTCAATATTAAAAAGTTTTATCATTAGAATCAGTCCCTATAATATGATACTGACATTTTACCACAAAATTCCCCATAAATCAAGAGCCTTTCAAACATACATTACCTTGACAAGAAAGGGGAATTGTGGTATTTTAAGGGGAGTAACAGGAGGAGAGATAATGGGACTTTGGGAGCTTTTTATAATTGCATTAGGGCTTTCTATGGATGCCTTTGCCGTTGCAATCTGCAAGGGTTTATCCGTGCAGAAAATTAAGATAAAACACGCTCTAATTGCAGGGCTTTATTTCGGTATATTCCAGGCGGTTATGCCTCTAATCGGATATTTTTGCGGAAGCTATTTTGAAAAATATATTGTAAGCATTGACCATTGGGTTGTGTTCATCCTTCTTGCCATAATCGGCGGAAATATGATTAAAGAATCTTTGGAAAAAGAGGAAGAGCTTTGCTGTTCTTTCTGCCCAAGAGAGATGTTTCCTCTCGCGGTTGCAACAAGCATTGACGCTTTGGCGGTGGGTATAGGTTTTGCCGTTTTGGAAGAAGGCGTCCCTATCGGAGCGGCGGTAAGCTTTATAGGGGTTATAACCTTTGTTTTATCCGCAGTCGGAATATATGTGGGGCACTTCTTCGGGGCAAAATATAAATCCAAAGCAGAATTTTTAGGCGGCGTGGTTTTAATTGCAATAGGGATTAAAATTCTTCTTGAACATTTAGGAGTGATTTAATTGACTGAAAGTCTGATTAAACTTTTCGTAAAAGATTATAAGAATACAGGAGATGCAGTTGTCCGTTCGAAAATGGGTTCTCTTTCAGGGTGGGTTGGAATTTTTTGCAACCTTCTCCTTTTTGTTGGCAAAATTATTGCAGGCTTTCTCTCAGGAAGCGTTTCCGTTACGGCAGACGCCCTCAATAATTTAACAGATGCCTCATCAAGTCTTATAAGTCTTTTAGGTTTTAAGCTGTCAAGTAAGCCTGCCGATGAGGAGCATCCATACGGCCACGCAAGATTTGAATATCTTTCAGGGCTCTTGGTTTCAATTCTTATTATTCTGATTGGCTTTGAGCTTTTAAGGTCCTGTGTTGACAAGATTTTAAATCCAGGCGAAACTACTTTCAGTATTCTTTCGATTTCCATTCTTTTTGCATCGGTTTTGGTAAAGCTCTGGATGATGTTTTTTACTAAAAATGTAGGGAAAAGAATAAATTCCAAAACGCTTATCGCGGCGGCAACGGACAGCCGAAACGATATTTTGACAACTCTTGCGGTAATTTTGGGCGCGGTTATATCCATTAATTTTAAGCTTAATCTTGACGGATATATCGGTCTTGGGGTTGCCCTCTTTATTATGTATAGCGGAGTGGTGTTGGTTAAGGATACCTTAGACCCGCTCCTCGGAAGAGCCCCCGAAGAAGAGTTGGTTAACTCTATACAGGATAAGATTTTAAGCTATGAGGGGGTTTTAGGGACCCATGATTTGCTTGTCCACGACTACGGCCCGGGCAGAGTTTTTGCCAGTGTCCATGTTGAGATGGCGGCAGAAGAGGATGTTCTCATAAGCCATGATACCATTGACAGAATTGAAAGAGACTTTTTTGAAGAGGACGGCCTTAATATTATAGTCCATTATGACCCCATAGTAACTCAGGATGATGCTGTAAACGATATCCGCAAATGGCTTTCGGAGTTGGTTAAGGAAATCCATCCTGCCCTCTCAATCCACGATTTAAGAATTGTCCCAGGTCCGACACATACTAATCTTATTTTTGACTGTGTTGTGCCAAATCAGGTTGAGATAAGCCACGGAGAAATCAAAGATAAAATCAAGGCTATGGTTAAGGAAAAGGATGCAAGCTATTTCTGCGTTATAACCATTGATTTAAGCTACTGCTCAATCCCGAAATAAATGTATAATTATCTAAAAATTACCCATAATAACCAAAAAAGAAAGGGTGATTTTTATGGTTAGTCCTGATACAATTAAGCTTTTAAAAGAATGTAATTCAGGAATAAAAATGGGAATAGACGCGATAGAGGAAATTCTCCCTTCCGTTAAAGACTCTCATTTTCAGGAAATTTTAGAGAACAGCTTAAAGGAACACAAAAAGCTTGAAGTTGACACAGAAGAGGCGTTAAGAAAAGCAGGGGATGACGGGAAAGAGCCTCATAAAATAGCCAAAGGAATGGCGTGGTTTAAGACCAATGTTATGATGAGTATGGAGAAAACAGACGAAACCGCCGCAGACCTTTTAACCGACGGCTGTCATATGGGGATTAAGTCAATCAATAAGTATTTAAATCAGTATAAAGATGCAGACGATGATGTTAAAGGAATAGTTAAAGATATTATCGAGATTGAAGAAAATTTAGCACAAAAAATAAGAGTTTATCTATAAATAAAAGCAGGAACGATTTCGTTCCTGCTTTTTTATAGGTTATTTTCTTTTAAGAAGTCGTCAAGTATGTTGGCGGCGGAGATTACAAAGCGCACACAGGGGCGGACTTTATAATATTCCTCTGTTCTCGCCTCAGGTTTAGAGCCTCCCTGAACTTTTATGCCTTTTAAAAGCTCACGGCAGATAATCGTGCCGTATTCGTCCTTAAACTTATCCGCAAGGCGCTGA
>JAZSPE010000052.1:0-2978 GCA_045537265.1 Clostridia bacterium
CACAAAGGCATCTCTTCTTATTTCAACCATAACAGTTATGTCAGGGTTATGGACATCAACTTTAAGGCGTGGGAAATGGGATAAAATTCTTCCGCCCATTTCAGCAGAGAGTGCAGGCGAATTAAGAGGAAAGCTTTTATCCTCTCTCTTCGCCTCAACCTTAAAGGTCTTTCCTTCAAGGTCCTCTTCTTTAAGGCATTCTACCGCCGTTTTCTCTATGTCGTCAAGGGTCTTTGCGCAGCGGACCGCAGGACAGATATTGGCAACCCCGAAAACCTTTTTAAGCGAGGCTAGGGTTTCATCCGCATCCGCCCCATCTGTTCCTTCAACATAAATGGTGGACTGAGCCGCAAAGACATTAAAATTTCCGATTTTTTTAAGGCGAGCCTTAATGTTGTCTAAAAGCTTCTTTTCAAAAACAGGCTTATTTAAGCCCTTTAAAGCAAGCTCTCCGTATTTTAAAAGAAATAAATCCGCTTTCATCTGTATCTTCCTTTCAATCTATTTACGCATAAGCGCTCTGTTTCGTTTTACGGTTTTAATAAGACAATCCAGAGCATAGTCAATTTCCTCTGCTGTTGTAAATTCACTGAGGCTGAACCTTAGTGTTCCGTCAATTAAGTTTTTGTCAACCCCCATTGAGGAGAGGACATAGCTCGGGCCTTTTTTATGGCTTGAACAAGCCGAGCCCGAGGAAACATAAACCCCCTCAATTTCAAGGCTGTGCAAAAGCACCTCAGATTTTGTTCCTTTGAAGGAAACATTTAAAATATGAGGAGCACACTCTTTCGGAGTGTTAATCTTAATATCGGGAATGTTCTTTTCAATCCCCTCTTTAAGACGAAGGAGAAGCGCTCTCATCTTCTCTTCTTTTTCCATAATATTCTTATGGGAAAGGGCAGAGGCGAGACCAAAACCGTATATGCCGTGAACATTTTCTGTTCCCGGTCTTAAATTGTTTTGCTGGCCGCCGCCGAAAATAATCGGCGCAATTTTTGTTTTATTCTTGATATAAAGAGCCCCCACACCTTTCGGGCCGTGAATTTTATGGGAGCTTAGACTAATCAAATCCGCTCCGATTTTTGCCGCAGTAAACGGGAACTTTCCATAGGCCTGAACTGCGTCTACATGGAAAACGCCGTTTGGGTTTTTGCTCTTTAAAATCTTGCTCATCTGAGCCACAGGCATAACCGCACCTGTTTCGTTATTAACAAACATTGCCGTAACCAAAACCGTATCAGGTCGTACCATCTTTGCATATGCGTCTATATCAATAATTCCGTCTTTTTTTACGGGTATTTTTTCCACTTTATAACCACGCTCGGAAAGATATTCAAGGGTAGAAAGAACCGCAGGGTGTTCAACTGCGGTGGTTAAGATGTGCTTACCGCGGTTAGCTTTTATTGTGCCTCTTATGGCAAAGTTATCCGCCTCAGTTCCGCCAGATGTGAAGAAAATCTCGTTGGGGCTTACCCGCAAGGATTCGCTTATGGTTTCTTTTGCATATTTAATAAGCTTTTCCGCCTCTATCCCTTTTCTGTGAAGAGATGAGGGATTTCCGTAATTTTCACGCATAGATGCGCTCATTTTTTCTACGCACTCATCAAACATTTTAGTCGTTGAGCTGTTGTCAAGATATACCTCCATGGGCTTTGCCTCCTTCCTTCCTGACTTTTTTCAGGAAATTTCAGTCCACATTCTATAATATGTCACATTTTTCCCTTTGTCACCAATTTGCGACATTTCTCTCATTCAGTTTAAAAGGGAAGTTTAAAAACTCCCCTCCTTTTACATTTTTATTATATAGCCTCGGTTTTGCGTCTTATAACCTTAATCGGAATTTTAACTCCTGAAAATGGCTCAATGCCTTTTCCTCTCTGAACCTCGCCGATAGATTCAGCAGCAGAGCTTTCTCTGTAACCAAGCTTTGTTTCGATGTCTGCAAGCTCTCTCTCAAAAAGCTGGATAGATTCGAGAGAATTTCGTCTAAGCTCTGTAACTTCGTTTCTTAAATGCTCAATCTTTCTTGTTTCACTTTCATACATATTGCGGAGGGCACGGCGTTTAAGCTCAATCTCACGGTTAGCCTCCGCCTTTTTATCCTCAATCTCGGCTTCGGCAACTTTTTTCATTTCAAGAATGTCATTCTTCGCTTCTTCCCGCAATTTGTCCGCGTCAACATGAGCTCTTTCAAGAACGGAAACGATAACTTCCCTCTTGCTTTGGAGCTCGTCATATCTTTCATAAAGAGCCTCTTTTTCCGCAGTTATTTTCGCAATTTCCATATCCTTTTCGCGACTTTCCTGCGCATATCTTTCGTCAAGCTCTTTTATATAATCATAAACATCAGCTTTTTTGAAACCAAAAAGCCTTTTTCTGAATTTCTGCCCAGCCATTTAAGACACCTCCGGCATTATTACATTATTACTATATAATTTTACAATATTTTTTAAAATTAGTCAATATATAATTGAATTTTTCGCATTATTGTTGTATAATGTCTTTATAAGTTTTTAAAAAGGGGTTTTCTTATGCTGAAAAAATCTTTAATCGAGTTTATTTTCACCGCAGGCTCAATTGAGCGGTGGAATGACCATATCCGCCCGTCAAAGGGTTTTACAGAGCTTGATAAACAGGCTCACAAAATGATTTATGCATACACTCTTTCCGGTCTTTCAAAGGATACAGACCGTCTTTTGCTTGCGGAAGGATGTATCTTTGAATTTTTACATAGACTTGTTTTAACAGACATAAAGCCCCCTGTTTTCCACCGTCTCAGAGCAGAAAAGGGAGAACAGATAAACCATTGGGTTCTTGCCTCTTTAAAAGAAGACCTTGAGGAAATCCCCGGTGGCTTTTATGAAAGATTTTGCAGATACTATGAAGACCCGTCTTATTGCGAAAAAGAGAAAAAGCTTTTGGAAAGCGCCCACTATCTTCCAACAAAGTGGGAGTTTGATATAATTTACCCATATAAC
>JAZSPE010000200.1:0-10825 GCA_045537265.1 Clostridia bacterium
AAGAACGGTAACAGAACCGTCAAGAACGCGCAGTGAACGCTGAACCTCAACGGTGAAGTCAACGTGTCCGGGGGTGTCAATAATATTGATACGATGCTCTTTCCAGAAGCAGGTTGTAGCAGCGGAAGTGATTGTGATACCGCGCTCCTGCTCTTGAGCCATCCAGTCCATTACGGCGTTACCTTCATGGGTTTCACCAATCTTATGGGTAATACCGGTATAAAAAAGGATACGTTCGGTAGTTGTAGTTTTACCGGCATCGATGTGAGCCATAATACCAATATTTCTTGTTTTTTCAAGTGATACCTTTCTTGGCATAGTAACCTCCAAAATATTAGTAAAATACTACCATCTGTAATGAGCAAACGCTTTGTTTGCTTCTGCCATCTTATGAACGTCGTCACGCTTCTTAGCGGCGCCGCCGATTCCGTTGATTGCATCAAGGATTTCGCCGGCAAGACGCTCTTTCATCGTCTTTTCGGAACGATTGCGGCTATAGGTGGAAATCCAACGCAAACCTAAGGTCTGCTTACGCTCGGGGCGTACCTCGAAAGGAACCTGATAGGTTGCACCGCCCTTACGAACGGACTTAACTTCGAGTTGGGGCATAACATTTTCCATAGCCTCTTCAAAAACCTCTAGGGGTTCTTTTCCTGTTTTTTCTGCGATGATGTCGAATGCGCCATAAACAATCTTCTGAGCAACACCCTTCTTACCATCAAGCATAATGTTGTTGATAAGACGAGTTACCAATTTTGAATTGTAAAGCGGATCGGGTAATACATCGCGTTTAGCGATAAAGCCTCTTCTTGGCACTTCGCTTCCCTCCTTCACATTTATGATATCATAGGTACTCGAGTGACAAAATTCTCGTGGCACCAAGCAGAGAGTTTACCATACATATATATAATAAACCTGCTTGATTAGTGTTAGCAGAGATTTCGTCGTTTTTAATTTTGCTGCCTGAATTACTTAGCAGCGCCTGCCTTGGGACGTTTTGCGCCGTATTTAGAACGGGACTGCATACGTTTTGCAACACCCTGTGTATCCAAGGTACCGCGGATGATGTGGTAACGCACACCGGGAAGGTCCTTAACACGTCCGCCACGGATAAGAACTACGCTGTGTTCCTGGAGATTGTGACCAATTCCGGGAATGTAAGCAGAAACTTCAATACCGTTAGAAAGACGTACTCTGGCAATTTTACGAAGAGCAGAGTTAGGCTTCTTAGGTGTAGCAGTTTTAACGGCAGTACAAACACCGCGCTTCTGCGGAGATTCAACATCGGTTGCCTGACGCTTCATAGAGTTATAACCCTTGAGCAGTGCAGGAGCCTTTGCCTTTTTCTCTACCGTTTCACGTCCACTACGAACTAACTGGTTAAAGGTTGGCATATTACACCTCCTGTAAAAAAATGTATACGACGCAGACAGGGTCTCCCCTGCCTGCGTAATATATGATTTTTGGGAGAAAACTAACGCATTTTCTCACAATTTAACAGTTTATCATAAACCATCAGCTTTGTCAACAGTTAATTATAACTTTATTTTTAGCCGATCGCGTTTGTGAAAACGGTTCCCTCTTCATAATCGGGAGCAGCATCATCAGGATTGATTTCATTGATTTTCATACCTGTACCTGCGGGTACCAGCTTACCAATGATAACATTTTCCTTAAGACCAAAGAGCGGGTCAACCTTGCCCTTAATTGCAGCTTCGGTTAGAACACGAGTTGTCTCCTGGAAGGAAGCAGCAGAAAGGAATGAGTTGGTTGCCAAGGAGGCCTTTGTGATACCGAGAAGTGTAGCCTCGTACTGCGCAGGCTTAAGGTTCTCCTCCCCTACCTGAATTCTTGCAAGAATTTCGGCATTGGCGGCATAAACCTCGCCTGAATCATACTTAACATTCTGTAAGAGTGTGGTTGAACCGGGATCGGTAACAAGAAGCTTCTTCATCATCTGGCGAATGATAATTTCAATGTGCTTATCGTTAATATCAACACCCTGTGTACGGTAGGCGTTTTGAATTTCGGCGATGATGTAATCTTCAACTGCGCCGGGGCCCATAGCATCAAGGATATCCTGGGGATATTTTGCGCCGGGCAGGAGCAGGTCGCCTGTCTTAACCTGGTCGCCATCCTTAACAAGCGGACGGATTCCGTAAGGAATAACAACCTTCTCTTCAACAGCCTCTTCATTTTTGATACCGTTGATTACAATTACATTGCTAATAGAATTGCTCTTTTTCTCCTCAACTATACGTACGGTGCCATCAATTTTGCTGATTACGCCGCAACGCTTGGGACGACGAGCCTCGAAGAGCTCTTCAACACGGGGCAGACCCTGTGTGATATCTTCGGTTGATGCGATACCGCCGGTGTGGAAGGTACGCATTGTAAGCTGTGTACCGGGTTCGCCGATGGACTGCGCAGCAACGATACCAACAGCCTCGCCTGTTGTAACAGGCTTGCCGGTTGCAAGGTTAGCGCCGTAGCACTTCTTACAAATACCGTGTTTTGAATGACAGGTAAGGATAGAACGGATTTTAACCTCGGTGGCGCCGGTCTTAATGATAGCCTTTGCATCGGCCTCGGTCATCATCTTATCCTTGGAAACGAGAATCTCGCCTGTTGTGCTGTCAACAAAATCCTCAAAGAGGTATCTGCCAACGAGACGTTCCTCTAATGTTTCGAGAACGTGGTTGCCATCCTTAATATCAGAAACAACGAGATACTCATCGGTTCCGCAGTCGTCATCGCGGATGATAACATCCTGCGCAACGTCAACAAGACGGCGGGTAAGGTAACCCGAGTCAGCAGTACGCAGAGCTGTATCGGCAAGACCTTTACGAGCACCACGAGAAGAAATGAAGTATTCAAGAACGTTAAGGCCTTCACGATAGTTAGCGCGAATGGGAACCTCAATAACCTTACCTGCGGTGTTAGCGATAAGTCCGCGCATACCTGCTAGCTGACGAATCTGGCTCATGGAACCACGAGCGCCTGAATCGGCCATCATAAAGATGGGGTTGAATTCATCAAGGTTACCCTTAAGAGCATCGGCAACATCCTCTGTTGCTTTGTTCCAAATTCTGATTACGTGCTGGCTGCGTTCCTCATCACTGATAAGACCACGCTTATAGTTGCGGTTAACACGTTCAATTTGTGTTTCAGCATCGGCCAAAATTTCAGCCTTTGCAGGAGGAATAACGGCATCAATAACTGCAACGGTAATAGCACCCTTGGTAGAATATTTAAAGCCGGTTTCCTTAACCTTATCAAGAACAATGGCGGTTTCGCTTGTGCCATGGCAAGCAATACATTTATCAATGATTTTGCCGAGCTGCTTTTTGCCAACCTTGTTCTGAATGATATCATCGTTAGACTCAATAACCTTTTTAGAGGGGTCTTTAAGCTTAAAGCTCCACTCAAGGTTATATGCTTCATCAGGATTGCTGCGGTCAACGAAGCCTAAATCCTGGGGAATTGACTGGTTGAAGATGATAAGACCAACAGTACACCAAACAAGCTTGGAACCGTTTTCATCGCTCATCTTAACGCGGATAGGTGCGTGGAGACCGACAACACCGTTGTTATAAGCCATAAGAGCTTCGTTGGTATCGCGGAACACCTTATTTGCGCCCGGCTCCTCTGCCTTAACGAGAGTTAAATAGTAGGAACCGAGAACCATATCCTGTGTAGGAACAGTTACAGGCTTACCGTCAGAAGGCTTAAGCAGGTTGTTGGCAGCCAGCATAAGGAAGCGGGCTTCAGCCTGAGCCTCGGCGGAAAGGGGTACGTGAACAGCCATCTGGTCGCCGTCAAAGTCAGCGTTGTAGGCAGTACATACAAGGGGATGGAGTTTAAGCGCTTTACCCTCAACAAGAACGGGCTCAAATGCCTGGATACCAAGTCTATGCAGAGTAGGAGCACGGTTTAAGAGAACGGGATGTTCCTTAATAACGGTTTCAAGAGCGTCCCAAATTTCTGCGCCTGCGCGCTCAACCATTTTGCGGGCTGATTTAATGTTAACAACCTTTTTCTCCTCAACAAGGCGCTTCATAACGAAGGGCTTGAAGAGTTCAAGAGCCATCTCTTTAGGCAGGCCGCACTGGTACATTTTAAGTTCAGGACCAACAACGATAACCGAACGACCGGAATAGTCAACACGCTTACCGAGAAGGTTCTGACGGAAACGACCCTGCTTACCCTTTAACATATCGGAAAGGGATTTTAAAGGACGATTGTTGGGGCCTGTTACAGGCTTGCCGCGACGGCCGTTATCAATAAGAGCATCAACAGCTTCCTGGAGCATTCTCTTCTCGTTTCTGACAATGATGTCAGGAGCGCCAAGCTCAAGAAGTCTCTTTAAGCGGTTGTTTCTGTTGATAACACGACGATAAAGGTCGTTAAGGTCAGAGGTAGCAAATCTGCCGCCGTCAAGCTGAACCATAGGACGAAGATCGGGAGGAATTACGGGAATTACATCCAAAATCATCCATTCGGGACGGTTGCCGGAAGCGCGGAATGCTTCAAGAACCTCAAGACGCTTAATAATACGAACACGTTTTTGGCCGGTTGCGCCTTCAAGCTCCTCGCGAAGCTCTGCGCAGGTTTTGTCAAGGTCAATTTCAGAAAGAAGCTTCTTAATTGCCTCGGCACCCATACCTGCCTCAAAGTCATCCTCATATTTTTCGCGCATATCACGATATGCCTTTTCGTTAAGCAGCTGCTTTTTCTCCAGCGGTGTGCTACCGGGATCGGTAACAATATACTGCGAGAAATAGAGAACCTGTTCAAGGGTTTTAGAGGTAACATCAAGAGCAAGACCCATTCTTGAAGGATTTGTCTTGAAATACCAAATGTGAGAAACGGGGGCAGCCAGTTCAATGGTACCCATTCTCTCGCGGCGAACCTTTGCACGTGTAATTTCAACGCCGCAGCGTTCGCAAACCTTACCCTTATAACGGATGCGCTTATATTTTCCGCAATGGCATTCCCAGTCCTTTGTGGGGCCAAAAATGCGCTCGCAATAAAGACCGTTCTGCTCGGGCTTTAAGGTGCGGTAGTTAATTGTTTCGGGCTTTGTAACCTCGCCGTACGACCAACTTCTGATTTGCTCGGGAGATGCCAGGCCTATTTTAATTGATTCAAATTCAATACCTTCCATTTGCCTTACCTCCATTACATTTCATCGTTATCGGAATAATCTTCCGTAATTGCATCGCCGTTTTCATCCTCAAGACCAAAGCCTTCAAGATTATCAGCAACATTTTCTTCATCAAATATGGGTTCTTCTGTTACAATGGGCAGGCCGATGTCGTCATCATCCTCAAAGGTCTGTTTAAGGTCAATTTCTTCATCAAACTTATCGAGAACCTTAACATCAAGACCAAGAGACTGGAGTTCCTTAATAAGAACCTTGAAGGATTCGGGAACACCGGGCTTCGGAACATTTTGTCCCTTAACAATGGCCTCATAGGTCTTAACACGACCAACGATATCATCGGACTTAATTGTAAGAATTTCCTGAAGGGTGTATGCAGCACCGTAAGCCTCAAGGGCCCAAACTTCCATTTCACCGAAACGCTGTCCACCGAACTGTGCCTTACCGCCGAGAGGCTGCTGGGTAACCAAAGAGTAAGGACCGGTTGAACGGGCGTGAATCTTATCATCAACGAGATGATGGAGTTTAAGGTAATACATATTCCCAACGGTTACAGGGTTATCAAAGGGCTCGCCTGTGCGGCCGTCATAAAGAATGGTTTTACCATCCTCAGAAAGGCCTGCCATTTTAAGACACTCTCTAATGTCAGATTCGTGAGCGCCGTCAAAAACAGGAGTGCAAACGTTCCAGCCGAGAGCCTTTGCGGCATAACCGAGATGAACCTCAAGAACCTGACCGATGTTCATACGAGAAGGAACACCGAGGGGGTTAAGAACGATATCAAGGGGTCTGCCATCGGGTAAGAAAGGCATATCCTCGCTCGGGAGAATTCTGGAAACAACACCCTTGTTACCGTGACGTCCGGCCATCTTATCACCAACGGAAATCTTGCGCTTTTGGGCAATATAGCAGCGAACAACAAGATTTACGCCGGGAGAAAGCTCGGAGGAGTTTTCGCGGGTAAATACCTTAACATCAACGATGGTTCCGTACTCGCCGTGAGGAACGCGCAGGGAGGTGTCTCTAACCTCTCTTGCCTTCTCGCCGAAGATTGCGCGAAGGAGTCTTTCTTCGGCAGTAAGCTCGGTTTCGCCCTTGGGAGTTACCTTACCAACAAGGATGTCTCCTGCCTTAACCTCGGCACCAACGCGGATAATACCACGCTCGTCAAGGTCTTTAAGGGCATCTTCGCCAATGTTGGGGATATCGCGGGTAATTTCTTCGGGGCCAAGCTTTGTATCTCTGGCCTCAACCTCATATTCCTCAATATGAATAGAGGTGTACATATCATCGCGAACCAGCTTTTCATTTATAAGAACAGCGTCTTCGTAGTTATAGCCTTCCCAGGTCATAAAGCCGATAAGGGCATTGCGGCCGAGGGAAATTTCGCCGTTGCAGGTTGCAGGGCCATCGGCGATAACTTCGCCCGCTGTAACCCTCTGGCCAACCTCAACGATAGGCTTCTGGTTGATGCAGGTGCCATGGTTGGAACGAAGGAATTTAATAAGGGAGTAATCATCAATTTCGCCGTTTTCGGCAGTAACCTTAATAGCGTCGGCGCTGACATAGGAAACTGTACCATCGCGCTTTGCAATAACAACAGCACCCGAGTCAACAGCGGCCTTATATTCCATACCGGTTGCAACAATAGGACTTTCGGTACGCAGCAGCGGCACAGCCTGCTTCTGCATGTTAGAGCCCATCAGCGCACGGTTGGTATCATCATTTTCAAGGAAGGGAATCATTGCAGTAGCAACCGAAACAACCATTTTAGGCGAAACGTCCATAAAGTCGGCGGTGGCGGCTTCAACTTCTTTAAAGGATTCTTGATAACGGGCATTAACCTTTTTGTTAACAAAGAAACCGTCCTCGGTAAGAGGCTCGTTTGCCTGCGCTACAACATAATCATCCTCATCATCAGCGGTCATATAAACAACCTCATCAAGAACCTTGCCTGTTGCCTTATCAACGCGGCGGAAGGGGGTTTCAATGAAGCCATACTCATTTATCTTTGCGAAGGTTGCAAGATAGGAGATAAGACCGATGTTAGGACCTTCGGGAGTCTCAATAGGACACATACGACCATAATGAGTGTAGTGAACGTCACGAACCTCGAAGGAGGCGCGGTCTCTTGACAAACCACCGGGGCCAAGAGCAGACAAACGACGCTTATGGGTAAGCTCGGAAAGAAGGTTTGTCTGATCCATGAACTGAGAAAGGGGCGATGAACCAAAGAACTCTTTAATAGCCGCAACAACGGGGCGGATGTTAATAAGAGACTGAGGAGTGATACTCTCGGTTTCAGAGGCTTGTAAAGCCATCTTATCACGAACAACGCGCTCCATACGGGTAAAGCCGATGCGGAACTGGTTCTGCAAAAGCTCGCCGACCGAGCGGATGCGGCGGTTACCGAGATGGTCAATGTCATCAATGGCGCCGATATCCTTGGGCAGGCCGAGGAAATAGCTGATTGATGCAAAGATATCATCAATGGTAATGTGTTTGGGGATAAGCAGGTCAACGTTTTCGGCAATAGCCTGGCGAATGGCCTCTTCTCCCTCATTATTCTCAAGGATTTCGCGGAGAGCTGCGAAGGAAACATTCTCGTTAACGCCTAAATCCTTAACGTCAAAATCAATAAAGTCCTTAATGTCAACCATGCCGTTTGACAGAACCTTAACCTCGCTGCGGTTGCCCTCGTTGTCCATAACATCAAGGAAAACCTCGTTAACACCTTTAGCCTGAATCATATATGCTGTTTCGCGGTTAAGGTTGTTACCTGCCTCGGCAAGAATCTCGCCTGTCATAGGATCAACTACGGGGCGGGAGAGAGTTTTGCCGATAATTCTCGGAGCGAGAGACAGCTTCTTATTATATTTGTATCTGCCAACCCTTGACATATCATAACGATGAACATCAAAGAAGAGCTGCTCAAGATAGGTCTTTGCGCCTTCAACGGTTACAGGCTCGCTGGGGCGAAGCTTTTTATAAACCTCAATAAGAGCATCATCTGTGTTGTTGATTTCATCGGCATCCATTGTAACGCTGAGGCGCTCGTCCTCACCAAAGATGGAGCGAATCTGGTCGTTGGTAGCAACTCCCAGAGCGCGGATAAGGGTTGTAAGAGGCAGCTTGCGGTTTTTATCAATGCGAACATAAAGCACCTCGTTTTGCGAGGTTTCATATTCAAGCCAGGCGCCGCGGTTAGGAATGATTGTTGAGGAGAAAAGCTTCTTACCGGTTTTCTCTTCAATCTTTTCATCGAAATAAACGCCGGGAGAACGAACGAGCTGGGAAACGATAGCGCGTTCAGCACCATTTATAACAAATGTGCCGGATTCGGTCATAAGCGGGAAATCGCCCATGAAAACTTCGCTTTCCTTAATTTCTCCGGTTTCCTTGTTTAAGAGCCTTGTTTTAACGCGAAGAGGAACGGCATAGGTTGTATCCCTTGCCTTACACTCGTTTACATCGTATTTAGGCTTCTCGTCAAAATGGTGGTCAACGAATTCAAGAACAAGATTTCCGGTGTAGTCGGTTATAGACGACATCTCGCGGAAAACTTCCTTTAAACCCTCCTCGACAAACCAGTCATAAGAGTTTTTCTGAATTTCAATGAGGTTGGGCATGTCAATAACTTCATTGATTTTCGAAAAGCTCATACGTGTGGTTTTACCCATTTGTACAGGTTTTACCATGTCTGTAGGCTTCATAGGTTATGAATCACTCCTTCAAAATTTTACGAATTCTTTTTTTCGCAACGACTGATGGAAAGCTGCCTTATTTATAAAATAAAGGTGTAAAATATTTCTCAAATAAGTGCATATTCCCCCATCATTATCAAATACAAATTATATATCAACTTAAAACCCAAGTCAAGCCGTTGTTGCGAAAAAAGCCGCCGAAAAATTTTTTTCGTTGTTTTAAATGATTTTTCAAAGCCTCCAATGTGCTTTTTGCACAAACTTTTCGGATTTTTAGCGATTTTTGCAAATCATATTTCATTTTTAGCAAATTTTAGCATGTTAGCTATTGACAACGGAGCTTTTTTAGGGAATAACCCGCCCAAAAAAGGGTAAATTACATTAAAAAAGGACTAATTTTATGTGTACTGCTATTCATTATTGCCCAAATTCCGCTTTTTTTGGCAGAACTCTTGACCTTCATTATCATTATGAAGAGTGTTTTTGCGTTGTCCCCCGCAATTTTGACTATGGCTTTGCCGATAAGAGGAAAATTTCCCTCGCCATTATGGGAAGCGCCTTTATTAAAGACAGCTATCCCCTTTTGTATGATGCCGTTAACGAGAAGGGCCTAGCTATGGCAGGGCTTAACTTTGTTGATAACGCAGTTTACGGCACCGATGAAACCAAGCTGTTTCAGATTCCCGTTTTTAAATTTATTCCCTGGGTTTTATCACAAGCCTCAAGCATAGATGAAGCGGCCGAGCTGATAAGCAAAACCGATATAACAAACGAGGCCTTTTCAAATGAACTTCCAAACTCGCAGCTTCATTTTATTGTTGCCGATAAGCAGCGCTCTATAACCGTTGAGCCAACGGCTAAAGGGATTATCATAACCGAAAACCCCGTAGGCGTTTTAACAAACAATCCCGCCTTCGATTTCCATCTCAACAATCTTTGCAGGTTTTCTAATTTAAGCAGTTCCTTTTCAAAAAACGGCCCCGAAAAGGCTTACGGGCTAAAGCCCTATTCAAACGGCCTTGCAGCTTTGGGGCTGCCGGGGGATTACTCCTCCCCCTCCCGCTTTGTGAGGGCCGCATTTTTAAAGGCCAACAGCTCTCCCCTGCCTAAAAACAAAAACACCGAAATAAATCAGCTTTTTCATATTTTAAACAGCGTTCAGGTGCCACGTGGTTCGGTTAAAACCAGGGATAATAAATTTGTTTTTACGGTTTACACCTGCGGCTACGATTTGGAGAGAAAGATTTATTACTATAAAACCTACGAAAACCAAAATATCAGAGAGCATAAAATGAACTCGGTTGATTTGGGAGCAAAGCTGCCCTTCTGCTTCCCTTTTGAATAATTCAAGGTTAAAAGAGTAAAAATAAGAAAAAAACAAAGGAGAATCTGTTATGAATTTTAACGAAAGCAAAACAAAAGAAAACCTTATGCGCGCCTTTGCAGGCGAATCCCAGGCGAGAAACCGCTACACCTTTGCCGCCTCTATTGCCAAAAAGCAGAACCTTCACGTTATTGAAGCTGTTTTTACCTTTACAGCGGGTCAGGAAAAGGAGCACGCCGAAATCTTTTATAATTATTTAAAGGAGCTTGACGGCGAAAAGATAACCGTTGACGGCGATTATCCCGTTAATGTTACAAATGATGTTTCAAAACTGCTTCAATATGCGGGAGATAACGAGTTTGAGGAGTATAGCCCCGTTTATAAGACCTTTGGCGATATTGCAAAGGAGGAGGGCTTCCATCAGATTGCGGCAACCTTTCATAATATTGCCGAAATTGAAAAAAGCCACGGCGAGCGCTTTGCCCTGCTCAAAGAGCTGCTTGATAAAAACAAGCTTTTTGTAAGCGATGTTAAATGCAAATGGATTTGCCTTAACTGCGGCTATGTTTTTGAAGGCACCTCGGTTCCCGAAGTCTGCCCTGTTTGCAGCCACGATAAAGGCTATTTTATCAG
>JAZSPE010000115.1:0-4380 GCA_045537265.1 Clostridia bacterium
GGAAAGGTTGAGGTGATATAAGATGTTAGAAACAATAAAGAACGCATGGAGAATTCCTGAACTTCGAAAAAGAATCTTATATACACTTCTTATGATTGTAATTTTTCGTTTAGGGTCAGTTATCCCTGTTCCACTTCTCCAAGGCGATGTAATGGCTGAAATTTTTGCAAACAAAGAAAACACACTTTTCGGATTTATCAACATGGTATCCGGTGGTGCTTTCCAGAATGCAACAATTTTCGCGATGAGTATTACACCATATATTAACTCATCGATCATTATGCAGCTTCTTTGTGTTGCAATCCCAGCTCTTGAAAGATTGCAGAAAGAAGGAGAAGAAGGAAGAAAGAAAATTGCTCAGCTCATGAGATACGGAACAGTTGTTTTGGCTCTTATCCAGGCAATCGGTCTCTATTTCATGTTAAGGAGTGCAGTTGTTAACCCAGGCTTTTTAAGCGCTTTTGTAATTGTTATAACATTTACAGCAGGTACAGCATTCCTTATGTGGCTCGGCGAACAGATTACTGACAAAGGAATCGGTAACGGTATTTCCCTTATCATCTTTGCAGGTATCGTATCCCGTGGTCCACAGCTTGTTATGTCTCTCTGGAACTATGCAACAGCAGGCAACTACGGCTGGATTGGCGTTTTAGCAATCATCGTTGTTGCAATCGTTGTTATCGGTTTTGTTGTAACATTCAACGAGGCTGAAAGACGAATCCCTGTTCAGTATGCAAAGAGAGTAGTCGGCAGAAAAATGTACGGCGGTCAGAGCACTCATATTCCGATTAAGGTTACATCATCCGGTGTTATGCCTATCATTTTTGCTATGTCAATTATGGCATTCCCTGGAACAATTTGTTCCTTCTTCGGGGTTACAGCAAACTCTGAAGGCTTCTGGGGTTGGATGCTTAGAAATGTGTTTAACACAACAACAATAACTTATGGGGTATTCTACTTCATTCTTATTTTGTTCTTCACATATTTCTATACAGCAATTCAGTTCAACCCAATTGAAATTGCTAACAATATGAAGCAGAACGGCGGTTTCGTTCCTGGCATCCGTCCGGGCAGACCAACATCTGATTTCGTTAGCAGAGTTTTATCAAAAATCACTTTGGTTGGTGCTATATTCTTAGGACTTATCGCAGTTCTTCCGATATTCTTAAACACAGTTGTCGGAATAGGCGGTTTCGCAATCGGTGGAACATCAATCCTTATCGTAGTTGGTGTTGCTCTTGAAACTGTTAAACAGCTTGAGTCCCAGATGGTTATGCGTCATTACAAGGGATTTTTAGAATAAGAAAATAAAGTTCTTAAACAGGGGATTGCCTCATAATCTGATTTTGAGGCAAACCCCTTGTGGAGTTTTATTAGGATTTTGTAATTTTTAATAAAATTACGGGGGAAAGATTGTAAATTCGAAAGGATTGGCGTTGTTATGAAACTTATTATTTTGGCAGCCCCTGGGGCAGGAAAAGGCACACAGGCGGAGCTATTATCCAAACATTTTAACATACCAACCATATCCACCGGCGCAATTCTTAGAAAGAATATCAGCGATGGAACAAGACTTGGTGAAATTGCCGGCAAATATATAAACGACGGAAAATTCGTTCCTGATGAGGTTATGATAGAGGTTGTTTCAGACCGTCTCAGTAAGGACGACTGCAAGAATGGGTTTATCTTGGATGGTTTCCCAAGAAATATTGCTCAGGCGGAAGCTCTCCAAAAATCCGACATCGAAATTGATGCGGTTTTAACCATTGAAGTTGCCGATGAGACTATTATTGAAAGACTCGGCGGAAGACTTGAATGCAAAAGCTGCGGAAGCACCTATCATAAGGTACACAGAGTGCCAAAGGTGGAAGGCGTTTGCGACAATTGCGGTGGCAATCTGGTTACAAGAGCAGACGATAAGCCTGAAACCGTTAAAGAGCGTCTTAACACATACCATAACCAGACAGAGCCTCTTAAAAAGTATTATGAGGAAAAAGGTATGCTTAAAACTGCTTATGGTAAGGAGAATATTTCCGATACAGCCGATGAGGTTTTAAAGGTTCTTGGAGAGTAGAGATATGATAAATATTAAATCAAAATCTGAAATAGAGCTTATGAAAATCGCAGGCAGAGTAACAGGGGAAGCTCTTAAAAGAGTTGAAGAAGCGGTTAAAGTTGGGGTTACCACGAAAGAACTTAATGATATTGCTGAAAAATATATCAGAAGCCAGGGCTGCATCCCTTCCTTTAAAAACTATAACGGTTTTCCGGGAAGTGTCTGTGCCAGCGTGAATGATGTTATTATTCATGGCTTCCCAAACAATAAGCCGCTTTCAGAGGGGGATATTGTCAGCATTGATGTTGGTGCCTGTTATAAGGGGTATCACGGCGATGCGGCAAGAACCTTCGGCGTAGGAAAAATCAGCAGTGAGGCTCAGCGCCTTATTGATGTAACAAAAGAGAGTTTCTTTCGCGGAGCAGAGTTTGCGAAAGAGGGTTTCCGCATAAGAGATATTTCATCTGCAATCCAAGGCTATGTTGAAGAAAATGGTTTTAGCGTTCTTCGGGACTATTGCGGACACGGAATCGGTGCACATCTTCACGAAGAGCCGGACATTCCCAATTATGGATGTTTAAACAGAGGCCCAAGGCTTAAAGCCGGAATGGCGATTGCTGTTGAACCTATGGTTAATCAGGGAGCGAAAGAATACTTTGTTGCCGACGATGGCTGGGCAGTTTTAACTGCGGACGGAAAGTTATCCGCCCATTACGAAAATACGATTTTGATAACAGACGGTGAGCCCGTTTTACTTACATTAGTTGACTGATATGGAGGGCAAAATGAACAACCCGGTTAAGTTTTCTCTCGGAGATATCGTAAAGTCTGTGTCAGGGAGAGATAAAGACAGATATTTTATTGTTATGTCTGTTGAAGATAATCTGGCGGGAATTTGCGATGGCAAGCTCCGGAAGATAGATAAAATCAAAAAGAAAAACCCAAAGCATATAAAACTTTTGGGTAAGGCTTCAAAAGAAATCAAAGAAATGCTTGAATGTGGCAAAGAAATTACAAATGCCCAAGTAAAGCAGGAAATCAAAATTTTTGAGAGCAAATAAGGAAAGGGGGATATGTTTGTGGCAAAGGAAGATGTTTTGGAAGTAGAAGGTAAAGTTTTAGAAGCTCTACCAAATGCAATGTTTCAGGTTGAACTTGAAAACGGACATAAAATTTTAGCACACATTTCCGGCAAACTCAGAATGCATTATATAAGAATTTTGCCAGGAGATACAGTAACGGTTGAAATCTCACCTTACGATTTAACAAAGGGTAGAATTACTTGGCGTGCTAAGTAAAAAAACTTAGGAAAATAGCGAAAAAGCATTGACAAAATGAGACTTTGTTGGTATAATAGTTAGGTTAGCAATGCCCTCTGGGCAGGAACTAATAATTTCTATAGGAGGTGAAGGAAAATGAAAGTAAGCCCTTCAGTAAAACCTATCTGTGAAAAGTGTAAAATAATTAGAAGAAAAGGTAAGGTAATGGTTATCTGTGAAAATCCTCGTCATAAGCAGAAGCAGGGTTAATCAGGGGACAAACCTTAAATTTTCATGAGCAGGGTTAGGCTTATAAACCACTTTGAAATGTTTTCTAAGAAAACTTTCGTATAAGCTGATGTTTCAGAGGAGGAAAAGCCTCTGAAGATAAGTGAAATTCTGCTCCATACTTTTCAAAAAATAATAATTTATGGAGGTGAATTGGAGTATGGCACGTATAGCAGGTGTTGACTTACCAAACGAGAAGAGAGTTGAAATCGGATTAACTTATATATTCGGTATCGGTCTTTCTACATCAAAGAAAATCTTGGCAGCAACAGGAATTAATCCTGACACAAGAGTTCGTGATTTATCAGAAGAAGAAGTTTCTGCATTAAGAGCGGAAATCGACAATTACAGCGTTGAAGGTGACCTTCGTCGCGATGTTGCTCTCGACATTAAGCGTCTTATTGAAATCAACTGTTACAGAGGTCTTCGTCACAGAAAGAGCCTTCCTGTAAGAGGACAGCGTTCAAAGACAAATGCGAGAACCAGAAAAGGCCCTAGAAAAACTATGGCTAACAAGAAGAAATAATACTTTTTTATTGAATATGGAATTTGCGTTTTAACGCATCTTCAGGAGGTGAATTAACTATGGCAAAGGCAGTAAAGAAGACCAGACGTCGTAGAGAAAAGAAAAATATAGAACGCGGTGCTGCTCATATCAAGTCTACATTTAACAATACTATTGTTACAATTACAGACACAGAAGGTAACGCACTTTCTTGGGCAAGTGCCGGCGGCTTGGGCTTCAGAGGCTCAAGAAAAAGCACACCATTTGCGGCT
>JAZSPE010000005.1:0-3013 GCA_045537265.1 Clostridia bacterium
CGGCCGGAAGCATCGGGCTCTCCCAGCTCCATTTCTATACATTCCATGGAGGTTACGTAGCCGTTGTCGTCGCCGTTTATGCGGGTGGGATTGGTGAGCACCTTGAATATGATGCCCTCCTCCATAAACTTATAAAGCTTGAAGAGGAAAACCCTCAGTTTAAAGACCCTAACTCCCCGACGGTAAGAGTTGGCGGAGCGGTTCTCTCTAAGTTTGAACAGGTTGAACACGCCGTGCAGATGCAAAGCCTTGCGGATGTTTTTTCCAAAGAGGAGCTTGTTGACTTTGATGAAAGAGTTAAAAATGCTCTGGGCGAGGGCAAATATGAATATGTTGTTGAAATGAAAATTGACGGACTTTCCGTGTCATTAGAATATGAAAACGGAAAGTTTTTCCGTGGCTCAACAAGAGGGGACGGAAACACGGGGGAAAATATAACGGAAAACCTTAAAACTGTAAAATCTATTCCCCTGGAAATAAAAAATGCTCCTGAATTTTTAGAGGTCAGGGGCGAGGTTTATATGCCTCAGAAATCTTTTGAAAGGCTTAACGAAGAAAGGGAACTGGAAGGGGAAAGCTTATTTGCAAACCCGAGAAATGCGGCGGCAGGCTCACTCAGACAGCTTGACAGCTCGGTTACCGCCAAAAGAAATCTTGACATTTTTATTTTTAATATCCAGCAGATAATGGGGAAAGAAATGTCAAGCCACAGCGAAGGCCTTGACTATCTTGAAGGTCTAGGCTTTAAAGTAAGCCCAAGACGAAAGATTTTTGGAAATATTGAAGATGTATATAACGAAATTTTAAGTATAGGCGATGACAGAGGTAATCTGCCTTTTGATATTGACGGAGTTGTTATAAAGGTAAACAGCCTCGCCCAAAGGGAGCTTTTAGGCTCAACAACAAAGGTGCCAAGATGGGCGGTTGCCTATAAATTCCCTGCAGAAATTAAAGAAACCAAGGTCCTTGACATAATTGTCCAGGTTGGAAGAACAGGTGTCGTAACGCCTAATGCGGTGTTCTCTCCCGTTAAAGTGGCAGGCTCAACAGTAAGCCGTGCAACCCTTCATAACGAGGACTATATCAAAGAAAAAGATATAAGAATAGGAGATACTGTCCGCATAAGAAAAGCAGGAGATATTATCCCTGAAGTTGTCGAGGTAGTATTTGAAAACCGTCCTGAAAACCTTGCTCCTTATGAAATGCCAAAGGTGTGTCCTGCCTGCGGAGAAAAGCTTGTACGCGAAGAGGGAGAGGCAGCCGTAAGATGTATAAGTCAGGAATGCCCTGCCCAGACGGTAAGACAGATTATCCATTTCGCATCCCGTGACGCTATGGATATTGAGGGCCTCGGTAGCGAAATCGTTGAACAGCTAATTGACGAAAAGCTTATAAAAGATATCGCCGATTTATTTGAACTTAAATTTGAGCAGGTGGTAGAGCTTGAAAGATTTGCGGCTAAATCTGCCCAAAACCTCATTGATGCAATCGAAAAGGTTAAGGCAATAATCTTGATAAACTCCTTTTCGGCCTCGGCATCCGTCATATAGGCGTTAAAGCCGCAAAAAGCCTTGCTAAGAATTTCAAAAATATTGACGCAATAATCGCCGCAAGAGTGGAAGAAATCGCGGAAATTGAAGATTTTGGCGAGATTATGGCGAAAAGTGTCAAGGCGTATTTTGAAAAGGAAACCAACCTTGAAATTATAAATAGGCTCAAAGCCTTAGGTGTTAACACCGAGTATGAAAGCGATGCGGTTTCCGAAATTTTCAAAGGCAAAACCTTTGTTTTGACGGGAACTCTTCCAACCTTAAAAAGAAGCGAAGCCCAGAAAATTATTGAAGAAAACGGCGGAAAAGCCTCAGGAAGCGTCTCTGCCAAAACCGACTTTGTTGTTGCAGGGGAAGAGGCAGGGAGCAAGCTTAAAAAGGCCAACGACCTTGGAATAAAGGTTATTACCGAGGAAGAATTTTTAGCTATGCTTAAATAAATATTGCCTTATAGAATTTGCTGTGTTATAATTGCATTGTGACAGAAATATTTATAGAAAAGACGGTCATTAAATTAAGAGGTGAATTATGAATATTTGTGTGTATGGCGCATCCAGTAAGACAATTGATAAAAGTTATATAGAAGACGGGGAAAGACTTGGGGAAGAAATGGGTAAAAGAGGCCATGGCCTCGTTTTCGGTGGCGGAACAAACGGACTTATGGGCGCCGTTGCAAGAGGCGTCTATAAAGAAGGCGGGAAAATAATCGGAGTTGCCCCTAAGTTTTTCAATGTTGACGGAATTCTGTTTGAGCATTGTGATCAGCTTTTAAGGCCCGACACTATGAGAGAAAGAAAACAGCTTATGGAAGACAATGCCGACGGCTTTATAATTACACCCGGTGGCATAGGCACTTTTGAAGAATTTTTTGAAATACTTACACTAAAACAGCTTGGCAGACATAATAAACCAATCGCAATTCTCAATACCAATGGGTATTATGATAAAATGGCAGAGTTTATGGAAAACGCCATAAAGGGCGACTTCTTAAATGAAAAAGCAAAGCTTCTTTATGAGTTTGTGGAAACTGCAAAAGAGGCTCTTGACTACATAGAAGGTTACGACAAAGAACAAATCGGCATAACAGAGCTTAAGAACATCTGAGAAAGTGATGATTGTTAAGTAGGGCAGGTGAAACCAATGAAGAAGCTATTGATTAAATACAAGCCTCAGCTTTTATATATGTTTTTCGGATTTTTCACAATGGTAATAGATGTTGGTGTTTACCAGCTGTGTTTTTCCACACTTTATGTTCCCAATGTATTGAGTAATATTATCTCGTGGGGATTGTCTGTTGCTTTTTCCTTTATAACCAATAAAATATGGGTTTACGGAAGCCGTAGTATGAAAGCTAAAACCCTCTTAAAAGAAGGCTTTGCGTATTTTACGGGACGAGGAATCTCTCTTGTTGTGGGAACTGCAATGATGGAAGTCGGAGGCCAAGCGGTCTTAGGAAGACAACA